>RKRS01000215.1 GCA_007571275.1 Dehalococcoidia bacterium | reverse complement strand
GTCGCTGCGCCCACCCCTGAGGACGATCCGGTGACGACCGCGACTTTGCCGTTGATGTCCATCGTTCGTGCTCTCCAGATCTAGTCTCCACTGCGTGGGGGAGGTGATCAGTGCTCGGTAGGCTGCAGCCCCCTCCGTCACTTCGTGACACCTCCCCCAGCGGGGGAGGTGTAGGACATGCCCCGCGCAGGTTTGAGAGCGGCGCCTGCCCCTCCCGTCGTTCCCGCGTAGGCGGGAATTCGAGAGGGGATGACGCGGCCGCTGAGATCTCTTTTAGCCGCCGGCTGCTGCGGCTGCCGCGAGACCTTCGGGCATGACCTCGGGGATGTCGATGTTGTAGAGCTTGGCCGAGTTCTCCCAGAGAATCTTGCGTCGGACTGCTTCGCTCTGACCCTCGAGTCCGTCCTCAATCGTCTCCTGGACGTTGCCGTAGAGGCAGGTCGGGTGCGGGAAGTCGGTCTCGAAGAGGATGTTGTCTGCCCCGATGTCATCGATCAGCTTGCGCGGCGCGACCTTCTCGAACCAGTAGCAGGCGTAGACTTGTCGGCGGAAGTAGTCGGACGGCATCATCTCGAATTCGGGTCGCGCTTTGCGCACGTCGGCGGCGATGAAGTGGTAGTCGCAGCTCTCGAGGCAGAAGGGCACCCAACCGATGCCTGACTCGACCGAGATGAACTTCAGCTCAGGGAAGCGCGGCAGCACGCCCGAGAGCAGCAGGTCGGTCATTTGCAGGCCATTGGCCATGAAGAGCACGGTCGAGGTGCGCGCGTAGGTGACTTCCGGGCCATCGACGGCGAGCCGCTCGGGGGTGAAACCGTCGGTGAAGTCGCCGGAGCCGATGTGGAACGAGATCGGCAGGCCGGCGTCGGTGGCGACGTTCCAGAGCGGGTCCCAGTGTTTGTCACCGAGGAACGGCTCGCCATGTGACTGCGGGTCGCCGGTGAAGAGAATCCCGCGCATGCCCTTGGGCGCGACGCGTTCGATCTCCTTGACCGACGCCTCAACGTCCCAGAAGGGGATCGAGATGTTGGCGACGAAGCGCTCCGGCGCAACGGAAATCCAGTCCAGCTGGAAGTCGTTCCAGGCGCGGACGCATTCGAGCATCAGCTCAGGATCCTTGAGCGAGAGGAATCGCTGCGAAGCGAAGCCGGCGACGTTGGGGTAGAGCACCTGCGCGTACACGCCGGTCTCGTCCATCAGCTTGAGTCGCTCGTGCACGTCGAACGAGGCTGGATGCGCCTCTTCGTAGGTCGGCGGCGAGCTGGGGAACTTGCCCTTCCAGCCAGCGAAGACGCCGGACGGCGCCGCGGCCACCTTCTGGTCGCCGACGAACCACGAGTTGATGCCCTTGTCGTCCTGCTTGACGTGCAGCACCATGTCGCCCCACTTGGAGGAGACTCGGGATGTCCACAGGTCGGCGGGTTCGGTGATGTGAGTGTCGGCGTCGATAAATGTCTGGAACGCCATGAGTGCTCCTTCTGCAAGCATGATGCTGGTTTGTGAATAGTGTAGTGGGGGCGACACAGCGCCGCAGCAGCGGACTGGCGAGAATGAATCTGCGCTATGGAATGGCAGGCTCGCCGGTCACAGCTTTGATGATGTCGAAATAGCTAATTACCACAATGAAGACCAACAGCGCCGCGAAGCCGGCCATATGGACGAGCCCTTCGCGCTCGGGACTGATGCGCTTGCCACGTCGTGCGATCTCGATCAGGACGAACATGATGCGTCCGCCGTCGAGCATGGGCAACGGCAGGATGTTGATAATCGCCAGGTTGAGCGAGATCAGCGCGGCCAGTTCGATCAGGCGCGACCAGCCGGCGCGGTCGACGACCTCTCCGGTGACCCGCGCAATTCCGACCGGGCCAGAGAGCTCGATCGGCTCACCGCCAGCGATCCATGAGCGAATGCGGTTGCGGACGAGAACGAAGGTGTCGCGTGTCTGTGTCCAACCGAGGGCGATGGACTCGCCGAGCGATGGGCTGTCGCGCACGACGCGACGTGAAGCGTCTGCGATGCTGATGCCAGTCGCGCCTTGCGGCACCTCGATCGTGATGCCCGGCGGCGGATGGACCGGGTCAATACCGAGCGCGGCATAGATGGCGGCCATGCGGACGGATTCCTCGATCGCGATGCTGAGCATCGTGTCGTCTTCCTGAGTGACATAGGTCACGCCGCCGGGTAGCTCGAGCTCCAGTCCTGGTTTGAGCGTTTCGGTCTCGATGCCCCATGCAGCAATGATCGAAGCGGCCGACACGCCGAGTCTGTCGGCGATCTCGTGGACGGAATCGCCGGGCTGTACGACATGGGTCAGGGGCTGTGGCGCCAGGCGAGCGTGCACATTGACGTCGAAGCGGTCCGGTTCCTGCGCAGCTCGGCTGTCGGTCAGTGATGTCGCTGCTGGGCGCTCGATAGCGACCAGGAGGGTCTCACCAAGGTTGAGCTGAATTGCGCGTGAGAGGTCGGCCGCGTTCTGGATCGGCTCGCCATTGATCGCGACGATGTGGTCGCCAGCGCGAATACCTGCCTGATGCGCCGGGGCATGCTCGATGGTGCTGGTCACGACGGCGGGGCCGGCAGAGATGTTGTCGGGAATCAGAGCGCCCACGGCGAAGAGGATGATTGGCAGGATGGCATTGACTGCTGCGCCGGCGGCGAGAATGATGATCCGCGTCAGGCGGGATTTAGCTCCGAGCGAACGCGGGTCGATGCCGACTGTGAGGCCAAGGATCGACGCCTCGCCCTGCTCATTGATGAAATGGGCGCGCTGTTCTCGCGTCGTGATCAGGCCGCGGCTTGGTGGCGTGTCACCGTTGCCATCCTCACGCGCAGGGGTAGTCAGCGTCCAGGTGTTCTTGCGACCATCGTCCTCGGTGTGGTCGTAGGTGATTTCCAGTTTGGGATCGGCCTGAGAGCGGAAGACCTGATCGAGAAATTGATCTGGTGAGACCACGCGCTTGCCGTTGATCTTGAGGATGCGGTCACCGGCGACGAAGTGGTTCTTCATCGGGGTGTCCTGATCGACCCTGGTGATCAGCAGTCCCGACGCCTCTTCGCCAGTCAGCCGCACAAACCCGCCGATCGGCAGCCAGTTGAACGAATACAGGGTCTCGCCGAACTGCCAACCCTTGCCGATCCGTGGCGGCAGGCCGATACCAAACTCCTCGACCCGGACGCCGGACAGTTTGGCGGCGACGAAGTGTCCCAGCTCGTGCAGGACGACGAGGCCCAGCAAGATTCCGATGAAGGGAAGAATCGTGTCGATCAGGACCATGCGTTCAGCGTACTAGCGATATCGTCAGTTCAGACTGCGGCGGCGATTCTGCCGGTGGTGAAACCACGCGCCCAGGCGTCGGCGGCGTCGATCGCCTCGATGTCGGGATTCCTGGTGCTGCGGTGGGCGTCCATCGCCTGGTGGATGAAGTCGGCGATCTCAGTGAAAGCGATGCGACGCTCAAGAAAGGCCTCAACCGCGACTTCATCGGCGGCGGCCATGACGGCGGGGTAGGTGCCGCCGGCCCGCCCTGCCTGTTGGGCGAGCTTGAGACAGGGGTAACGGTTGAGATCGGGGCGCGAGAAGTTGAGCGTGCCGACCGAGGCGAGGTCCAATGGCTCGACCGTCGGTTCGAGTCGTTGTGGGTACGAGAGTGCGAGCTGGATCGGCAGCTTCATGTCGGGATAACCGAGCTGAGCTTTGACCGAGCCATCGCCAAACTCGACCAACGAGTGGACGATTGACTCGGCGTGTTGGACGATCTCGACTCGCTCGTAGGGCACGTCGAACAGCCATTTGGCTTCGATCGTCTCCATGCCCTTGTTCATCAGTGTGGCGCTGTCGATCGTGATCTTGTCGCCCATGTTCCAGGTGGGATGATTGAGCGCTTGCTCGGGCGTGACCGCGGCGAGCTGGTCGGCGGGCAGGTGGCGCAGCGCGCCGCCCGATGCAGTGAGCAGGATGCGGCGGATTTCGTGACCATCCTCACCCCAGAGACATTGCCAGATGGCGGAATGTTCGGAGTCGACCGGCCGTAGCTGTCCGCCGCCGCGGTCGACGGCGTCGCGCACGAGCTGGCCAGCCATGACCACGACTTCCTTGTTGGCCAATGCCACTGCGCCGCCTCGCTCCAGCGCAGTCAATGTCGGTTCGAGACCGGCGCGACCGGCCGTTCCAACCACGAGGACATTGCCGTCCGGATCAGCGGCCATGTCGTCCATCGGTGTGATCATCGCCCCGTGATCACGCGCGATCTGGGCGAGCCTCGGCTGATCGTCGGCAGCGGCCCAGATGTATGTCGGCTGAAACTCGCTGGCCTGCGCTTCGAGCGCGTCGAGATTGCGTCCTGCCGCGAGGCCGAGGATGTTGAAGCGCTCGGGCATGGCGCGGACGACGTCAAGCGTCTGTCGTCCGATGCTGCCGGTCGAGCCGAGCAGTACGAGATTGATTGGAGTGTGATTCAGGTCGTCCATTGCAAGAAGAAGAATACGACGGGTAGACCAAACAGGAGCGAATCGAGACGATCCAGTACGCCGCCATGGCCGGGAATGAGGTTGGACGAATCCTTGACGTCCATCGCTCGCTTGAACAGCGACTCCGCCAGGTCGCCGATTTGTGAGGCAATCGGTAGCACGAGGGCGAGCAGAGCCAGCGGCCAGATTTCGGTGTCGAGGTTGAGGATTTGATCCAGCGCGATGGTTGCGCCGAATCCACCGAGCCAGCCGAAGACCGCCCCTTCCATAGTCTTGTTTGGCGAGACGGATGGCGCCAGTTGTCTGCGACCAAGCAAGCGGCCGCCCGCATAGGCGGCGGCGTCGGTGGACATCACCGCGAGCACGGCAAGCAGCATCCAGTCTGTTCCCTGCTCTGCAGCACGGACAGCCACGAAGGTCGCGCCAGGGATCGCGAGGTAGGCCGTCGCACCGAGCATCGCCAGTCCGTTGTTCAGGAGCGGTCGGAGCTGAACTGGATCCGGCTCAGGGACGGTGATGACGGCTGCGAGCGTTGTCACCGCTGCGATCCCGAGTCCTGCGGCAAGAATCGGCCAGAGCAACGGTAGGTCGGCCTGTGTTGAGACGCCGATGATTGCGCCGATCGCTGCAACGGCAGTGAGAAACAGCACACTGCGACGTTCGAGCTTCACGATCACAGCGATCTCACCGAGCGCGATCGCCAGGCTGAGCGCCAGCAGCGCCGCGAACAATGGTCCACCGATGAGGATGGCAGCGATAATGATCGGCATCCCGACGGCTGCGCTGGCTAGTCGGAGCGCCAGGCCTCCGGCCATCAACCGTTCACGTCGTGATGCGCTATTCGCCATTGGCGGGACGCCCGCCGAAGTTTCTGGTGCGCTGGGCATACGCGGCGAGCGCGTGGTCGATGTCACGCTCGCTGAAGTCTGGCCAGTACGTCTCGGAGAACACATACTCAGCGTACGCAGCCTGCCAGAGGAGGAAGTTTGAGATGCGTTGGTCGCCGCCCGTGCGGATGATCAGGTCAGGGTCGGGCAGCTCTCGTGTGTACAGATAGTCAGAGAGCATCCGCTCCGTGATCGCGTCTGGGTGAACGCCATCGGCGACGATCCGACGCACGGCGTCGACCAGTTCGGTGCGCGAGCCATAGTTGAACGCGACACAGACGGTCATCCGCTCGTTGTGCCGGGTGAGTTCAATCGCTTCGTTGATCTTGCGGCGCAGCCGAATGTCGAGCGCGTCGATCCGGCCGATGTACTGGAGTTTGATCCCGGCCTCGTGCAACGGTCGGATCTCGCGGTCAATCGTCGAGGAGAGGATGCGCATCAGTCCACGCACTTCCGGGCGGGGACGTTTCCAGTTTTCGGTCGAAAAGGCGAACAGGGTGAGACAGCGCACGCCGCGCTCGGCGAACGCTTCAATCGCGGCGCGAATGTTCTCGGTACCGGCGCGGTGTCCATCGGTCGGGCGCAGTCCGCGCTGCGCCGCCCAGCGTCCGTTGCCGTCCATGATCACTGCGACGTGTTGCGGCAGTTCAGGTGAATCGACGACATGTACGCCGTTTGCCCTGATCGGAAGTACGGACTGACCGGGTGGAAGGGTGATGGTGGAAGCGGATGGGCTTGACACGTACTAGACCTCGAGGAGCTCGCGCTCCTTCTGACTGCCCGCAGCATCAACTCTAGCGATGAACTGGCTGGTCAGCGTGTCGAGTTTCGATTCCGCTCGACGCTCTTCATCCTGCGACAGGTCTCCGTCGCGCTGCATACCGCGGAGATCGTCGTGGATGTGTCGTCGGACATTGCGGATGGCGACCCGTGCGGCTTCCGCCTTCTGGTGCACGATCTTGACCAGGTCGCGGCGGCGCTCCTCAGTCAGTTCAGGCAAGGCGAGACGGATCAGGATGCCATCGGACTGTGGATTGATCCCGATGTCGGAAGTCTGGATCGCCTTGGTGATCGGCTCGAAGGCGTTCCGATCCCATGGCTGGATGGCGATCAGTCGGGCTTCCGGAGTGGAGATGGTCGCCAGCTGATTGAGCGCCATGGTGGCGCCGTAGTAGTCGACGCGCAGCTGGTCGACGAGCGATGTGTGGGCGCGTCCGGTGCGGATGGTCATCAGGTCGCGCTGGAGTGCGCTGACCGCGCCTGCCATGCGCGAGTTGGCATCGTCGAACGCAAGGTCGAGGAGCTCGTTTTCTGACATATCGCGCTCCTGTGTCGGATCAGGGCATCAATCGGCTAGCACGGTGGCGCCGTGATCGACTCGGGTTCCCGCCTGGGCGAGGTCAGGGCCGTCGATCACAGTGCTCACGATAGCGTTCGGAGTCTCGATGTTGAACACCACAATCGGCAGCGAGTGCTCTTCGCAGAGCGCGAGGGCCGAGGCGTCCATCAGAACGCCCAGATTCTGCCGGAGGGCTTCGCGGTAGTTGAGTCGGGCGTAGCGCTGGGCGTCGGGGTGGGTAGCTGGATCGGCGGTGTAGACGCCGTCCGTACCGTGTTTCCCCATCAGGAGCTGGTCAGCGTCCAGCTCAATTCCACGCAGCGCGGCGGCGGTGTCGGTAGTGACATAGGGGTTGCCCGTCCCGCCAACACAAAGGACGATGCGGCCCTTCTCAAGATGTCGGATCGCGCGTCGTCGGATGAATATTTCCGAGACCTGGCGAACCTGTAGCGCTGACATGGTTCGGACTTCGCAGCCGGCCGCTTCGATCGCGTCCTGTAGGGCAAGACCGTTGATTACCGTGGCCAGCATGCCGGCGTAGTGAGCTGTCGCCTCGGTCATTCCCAGTTCGCTGGCCAGACGGCCGCGGAAGAGATTGCCGCCGCCGACGACGACGCCGATCTCGACGCCGCGCTTGCGGCATTCCACAATCTGCCGCGCGATGT
>RKRS01000029.1 GCA_007571275.1 Dehalococcoidia bacterium | reverse complement strand
GTGGCCGCCGCCCGGCCCACTACTACTACGCCGATCCTGAACCTGCAGAAGGCCAGCCGACAGGGGGTGCGTAGTGAGCATCCTGTCGGACATCACCGATCTATCCAGTCTGGCGCAGCATCTGTTCCCCAACGGCAAGTTAGTGCGCGGTGGCACCGAACTACGCGCCGGCGATGTGAATGGCTCCCCTGGCAGCAGCCTGAGCATCAAGCTGGAGAGCGGTATCTGGATCGACCACAACGGCGGCGAGGGCGGCGACCTAGTGGACGTTCTGTGCCACCGCTTCCACCTGGATTACAGGGGCGCCGCTGAGTGGCTACGCGTAAACGGCTGGCTCAATCGGCCCAGCCGACAGTACGCGCCCGCGCCGGTACCCCGGCCTACGCCTGCTGAGCCAGAGCCGCTGCCGTGCGCTCCATCCGGCCAGCCGTTGCCGTACAAGTTAGCTGAGCGCTTTGCCCGGAGTCAGCGCTGGCAATTGCTGGATGACGGATTGCATCTGCACCCCTACGCATGGCCAGATGGTCAGATCCCGGTGGTGGTCGCCCGTTATCAGCTAGCCCAGGGTGGTAAGCAGGTGCGGCGGCTCGGCTGGGGGGGCAAGAGTAAGCAGTGGCGTGTCGGTGGTACAGCGGGTCTGCATCCGTTACCGCCGTACAACATCCTTCGGCTCAACCAGCACCCGGAGGCGTTCGTGCTGCTGGTTGAGGGCGAGCGAGCGGCTGATGCTGTTGAGCGGCTGTTCTCAAACTACGTTGGGGTAACGGTGCTCGGTGGTTCCAATCCCGCCGCGGGCACAGATTGGACGCTGCTGCATGGCCGCGTAGTACACGTGCTGCCTGATGCTGATCCCGCCGGTGGCCAATGGTGCGTCCGCGTGACCGCCGAACTGCGCGCCGTCGGCATTGAGCCGCGCCTGCTGGTACCGCAGGAAGTGTACGCGTACCTCGGTGGCCGGGGTAAATGCCCGCGTGGCTGGGACATTGCTGACCCGCTGCCGCCGAGGCCTACGCCTGTTGATCCAGCCCCCGAGAGCGCCGCAGTACCGCAAGAGCCGGCCACCCCGCCGCCTGACATACATACCCCCCTTCCGGAGGGGGCAATCCCGCTCGGGGCCACTGACCACATGAGCGCCGATCAGGTGGACGAGTTGCTCCAGTACCTGACCGGTGCGGGGTGAATGGAGCTAACAATCATTGAAGGCCAGGTGTACGGCTGCCCGACCAGCGGCGCTCCGCCTGAGTTGCTGTACGTGGAGTGCACCCGGTGCGGAGATATCGAGCCGTTTGCCGGTCGCCGTGACTTTCACCCGGAGCCGTACATCTGCCCGGCTTGTGAGCAGGCAGAGGGTGGCCCGTTCAGCTACCGCGCGTGCGCGGAGTGCGGCGAGGCATGGCTAGCCGCGCCATCGCCCGGGGCGTACATCTGCCCACCGTGCGCGGTCGCACTTGCACCGGACGACCCAATGCCGTAGCTTCCCCGTCCAGGGTACCTGCGGCGCGTGACCGCAGGGCCCGAGCGAAGTAGGGTTCCGATGACTGGACGAATTCGGATTGCTGGCGTGGCCGTCGTTGTGGCGGTGATCGCCCTGATGGGGATGGGAGTGTTAACACTGAGTGGGGGACCCGTCAGTGCCGATAGCCCCGATGACGTGCACGACTGCGCCGGGCTCCAGCCTATTTCATTGACAGTACCCACTACTGCTGCGGGCACTAACATCGCCTCAGTAGCCAGTACCTCGGCGTCAGGTTTGTGTTCTATAGCGCTCATAGCGCAAACAGCTCAGAACCACACCGGTGCAAGCGACGCATATGCATCTACTTGTGTTGTGACCGCGACTCCAAATGTTGATACAAAACTGGTTATCACCGTTCACACAGTAGGTGAATGCCCTGCTCCTGTTCAGCTCCGGACGACAAGATCTGGCCCACCGAGCAATGTAACGCCGCACGGATGGCTGACTGGCAGAGCAACATCATATGTAATCTTTGATCCGTGGGCGACCGCTGCGGGCGGGAACGTCGAAACTGGTAACAGAACGACATACCGATATAATGGTCAATTTTCCACACTGGTTAGCAGTACGTTTAGTAAAGACGATAGGTACTCTGCGTTCAAGTTTACTTTTAAAAACAAGACTACTGGTGCCCAGCCATACCCCGAGGGAGTTTGGGCTAATTGGGAAAGTAAATATTCATGGTACGGCAATCCTAACTCAGACACTATCAAGATTGATAATAAGGTGCTAGGTCTCGGAAATGGCGGATATCATTGTTACGTCTCACTGACAGTTCCTAGCAATATAAGGTATAGCTATAGCACCTATTGTTATTAGATTATCTAAACCTTTCACCTGAAAGGAAAGATAAATGAAAGCCTCACTAAGTGTACTTGCTGCACTTGGTATAGGCGTCTTGTTGGGCGTCGGTATCATGATGTTAGTCCAGCGTGATACCGACGCCTTTCTAGATGAGCTATCACAAAGCATCACCACCATACAGTCTATCCAGGATGAGTGGATTAGCATCAGCGTGGAAATGGAATATGCGGCCGAGATAGGCACAGATGATGACAATGCTACTAAGCTGCTGCGGAGCTATGCAGACTTACGCCTCGCCACTGAGCCGATTTTAGACAATGTAGACCGGCTTATCTACCTAACACACAACCCCCCTGCGGGCACATCATGTGGGCAAGTGCAAACAGCGGCACTCGAAGCTATGGGGCTGGTAGAGGTATTAAAGGAGCGCATAGATAACACTGAGCGTGATGTAAGGCGCTTACGTCACCGAACCACTGAATAACGCCATACGCGCTCAACCGGTCTGCCGGCCTCGGAGGCGCGGTAGGCCGGCATGGTGGCGAGCGTCAGCGTCCGGCATACCGGCCTGAACCAGCGAGCCGAACGCGCGGGCGCGGCCCTGAATGTCAGAGGTGCGTAGCTCGCAAAGTCAATCCGCACCTGCGCTTCCAGTGGCCGGCTGGCCTCCGCCTCAATCAGCAGCCCCAGTGGCCGCAGCATGCCGAACAGCGAGCGCCGCCAGGCTTCCCGCTGAGCGCCACCGTCGCCAGTACCGGCATCCAGACTCGTCCCTGTTTCATGAGCCGCGTCTTCCCGCATGCAAGTTGGCAGAACGTATCCCCTCTATCCCATTCGATCAAGGCCGACCATCGCCGCGGCTGTATCCGATTCCGTTGCTACCTGCTTGCGGTCTCGATGCCTTCAGTCCCAGTGACTGGGCATGTTGTTTCGCTCGGCCCGGTGGGCGATGGCAATCACGACTCCGGCCGTCATCGCTTCCAGCTCGTCCGCCTCACGTGCGCCAGTTCGCCGCCTCAGCTGCTGTTCTGCGCCTGTAGAACAACGACAGGTGCGACAATGGCCGCTGACAAACTGCTCAGGACAGGAGACAACCACATGGCGCTGGAACGACAGGCCGACGCGCCAAGCGATGATTACCGCTCCCAACTCTGGCAGATGGCCAACGAGCTGCGCGGCAGTATGGACGCTGCGGACTACAAGCACGTTGTGCTTGGTCTGATCTTCCTCAAGTACGTTTCCGACGCCTTCGAGGAAGCGAGAACCCAACTGCTCACCGAACTGGAACAGGGCGCTGATCCGGAAGACCCCGACGAGTACCGCGGACAGAACGTCTTTTGGGTCCCCGCTGCGGCGCGCTGGGAGACGATTCAGTCGCAGGCGACTCAGCCGCAGATCGGTCGGGTCGTGGACGAAGCGATGCTCGCGATCGAGCGCGATAATCCCGCGCTCAAAGACGTGTTGCCCAAAGATTACGCCCGTCCCGCCCTCGACAAGCCGCGGCTGGGACGAGTAATCAATCTGGTCGCCGATATCAAGGTCGGCGGCGCGGAAGCGCGGGCCACCGATCTGCTGGGCAGCGTCTATGAGTACTTTCTGGCTCAGTTTGCGCTCGCCGAGGGACGCAAAGGCGGCGAGTTCTACACACCGCGCTCGGTGGTCCGACTACTGGTTGAGATGCTGGAGCCTTATCGCGGCCGCGTCTACGACCCCTGCTGTGGTTCTTCCGGGATGTTCGTTCAGTCCATCGAATTCATCCGCGCCCATGCGAATGGGAACGGAAACGGTGATCGAGCCAGTAGGAACATCTCGATCTACGGCCAGGAATCCAACTACACCACTTGGCGGATGGCGAAGATGAACCTTGCGATCCGCGGCATCGAGGCCCAGATCGAACACGGCGACAGCTTCCTCCACGACCGCCACCCCGACCTCAAGGCCGATTACATTCTCGCCAATCCACCCTTCAACGTGTCGCAGTGGGGCGGCGACCAGCTGCGCACGGACCAACGCTGGAAGTATGGCGTCCCGCCGCTGGGGAACGCCAACTTCGCCTGGGTGCAACACTTCATCCACCACCTCTCGCCGCGTGGCCGCGCCGGTTTCGTGCTCGCCAACGGCTCGATGTCATCGAGCCAGTCCGGTGAAGGAGAGATTCGCCGCAAGATTCTCGAAGCCGGTCTGGTCGAGTGCATCGTCGCCCTGCCCGGCCAGCTGTTTCACTCCACCCAGATCCCAGCCTGTCTCTGGTTCCTCTCCCGCGCTCAACGCCGGACGCGGCCCGATGAGATTCTGTTCATCGACGCTCGCTCGCTGGGGCGGATGACTGACCGCACCCACCGCGAGCTCACGGACGAGGATCGCGGCCGCATCGCCGAGACATACCATGCCTGGCGGGGTAACGCTGGCGCCGACGAATACAATGACGCTCCCGGCTTCTGCAAAAGTGTGTCACTGGAAGAAATCGCCAGGCACGATCACGTCCTCACGCCGGGACGCTATGTCGGAACCGCGCCACCTGCTGATGACGGCGAGCCCTTCGCTGAAAAGATGACCCGTCTCAGCGCGCAGTGGCGGGAGCAGCAAGCGGAGGCCGCCAAACTCGACGCGTCGATTGAGGCCAATCTGCGCAGCTTGGGGTTCGGGCCAGAAGAAGCAGAGCGCTGATTCGGCGCGGTCGACGAAATGCCGCAGATACTCTTGAGAGATATAGTTCCCGCATTGGGATGATAGCTCGCGTGAGCGATTGACATCTTTGTTTAGCCGTCCCATAATGGGATCGAAGAGGTTCCGCCTTGCGCATCATCGCCAAACGAACACTGCGGGACTTCTGGGAGAGCCACCCTGACGCTGAGGAGCCCCTACTCGCTTGGTACCACGTCCTCAAAGGCGCTGACTGGAAGACGCCGGCGCAGCTCAAGTCGCAGGTCCCGAAAGTCAGCATCGTTGGCTGCAATCGGGCTGTCTTCAACATCCGCGGCAACCGTTACCGCCTGATCGTGAAGATCAACTACCCCTACAAGATCGTCTACATCCGCTTTGTGGGAACCCACACCGAGTACGACCGGATCGACGCACGAGAGGTCTAGACCAATGGTCGAGGTGAGACCGATCCGCACGGAAGCCGATTACGAGACTGCCTTGGCGCGCGCGGCCGACTTGATGGACGCCCGAGCCCAGACGCCAGCAGGCGACGAACTCGACATCCTCGTCGCCCTGATCGAGCGATATGAAGCGAAACGCTTCCCCATGGGTTTCCCCGATCCGGTTGCCGCGATCGAGTTCCACATGGACCAAACCGGTATGAGTCCGCGCGACCTGGTCCCCTACATCGGCAGTCGCGCGCGAGTCTCTGAGGTCCTGTCGCGCAAGCGGCCGATCACGATGGCCATGGCGCGCGCCCTGCACGAGCATCTCGCCATTCCGGCGGAGGTGTTGCTGCAGAAGCCGAGAGCATCCAATGCAGAGGCGCTCGACGTCCTCGACGCGGAGCGGTTCCCACTCAGGGAGATGGCGAAACGTGCATGGATACCTGACATTCCCAATCTGAAGAAGCACGCCGATGAGCTGATCCAAGAGCTGCTAGAGCGGGCTGGCGGGCAGGCGGCGCTGGCCGCAGTCCCGCTCTACCGCCGGAGCGAACAGCAGCGTCTCAACGCCAAGACCGATCTGTACGCTCTGCAAGCATGGTGCTGGCAGGTGCTTGCCTGTGCCAACGACCAACCTCCCGAAGCTCCGTATCAACCGGGCGTGGTCAGCTTCGAGTTCCTACAGCGCGTTGCGCGTTTGAGCGTCCATGAGGACGGACCGCTCAGAGCGCGCAGACTTCTGGCCGAGCATGGGATCGCGCTGCAGATAGAACGACACCTTCCGAAGACCTATCTGGACGGCGCCGCGCTCCAGCTTCCCGATGCGCGACCGGTCATTGGCCTCACGCTCCGATACGACCGCATCGACAACTTCTGGTTCTGCCTGTTGCACGAACTCGCCCATCTCGGCCGTCACCTTGGCGATGACCACCAGAGTTTCGTCGATGATCTGGAGCTGCCCAGCGGCGACACGTTTGAGGGGGAGGCCGATCGGTGGGCGCGGGACGCGCTGATTCCAAGCGACGCGTGGCAGGAGAGCCGAGTCGCACAGGAACCGACCTCACTGAACGCGATATACCTCGCCAATCAGCTCGGGATTCACCCTGCCATCGTTGCCGGCCGACTGCGATACGAGACCAGGAACTATCGGCTGCTCTCACAACTGGTCGGCACAGGCCAGGTGCAGAAGCAGTTTGAACGTGAGGCACACAGCTGATCATGGATAGCCTGACATCAGTTCAGTGTGGCCTGCGATGGTGAGCTTGTGATGCCGCTTGACCTGACCCCGCTGCGTAACTCAACGCAGGCCCTGGCCGACCTGTTGGCCGTTGCCGAAGATGATGCGCGCATGTCCCAGCTCTCGGAGGTGGAGCAGAACGGGATTCGCGCCGGTGTGGTGAAGAACTTCGAGATCACCTACGAGCTGTGCTGGAAGCTGATCGCGCGCTGGCTGAACACCTACATCAGCGCGGGAATTGCGGATGGCGTGACGCGGCGGCAGCTCTTCCGCCTCGCGGCCGAAAGCCGCCTCATTCCCGACGTCGACCTGTGGATGCAGCACCACGAGGCGCGGAACCGAACCGTCCACATCTACGACCGCGAGCAGGCGCTGCGGGTCTACCGAGCCATGGGAGACTTCGTCCGCGATGCTCGATCTCTATTGGAGGCGCTGGATGCACGCAACGATTGACCTGAGCCCGGAACACCTCGCCATCGTTGAGCGCATCCTGGCCGAGCACGCGCCGGGCTGTGAGGTGCGCGCCTTCGGCTCCCGCGCCACCTGGACCGCCAAGGAATACTCCGACCTCGACCTCGCCGTTGTCGGCGCGGAGCCGCTGCCACCAACCACGCGCGCCCGCCTCAAAGAGGCTTTCGAGGAATCCCGCCTACCAATGCGGGTAGACGTGCTCGACTGGCACAGCATCTCCGAACGCTTCCAGCAGGAGATCGA
>RKRS01000207.1 GCA_007571275.1 Dehalococcoidia bacterium | reverse complement strand
CCAACGTCAGCGGCTTTGGTGTAGATGCCGCCGCCAACGCGAGCGAAGAGGGCAATCGAGGAAGCGCCGAAGGCAAAGCCAGCCAGCGGAGCGACATCCTGCCAGATGAGGTACATGATCACCAGACCGAGCAGACCCAGGCCAACGACGGTCATGCCCATCACGGTGCCGGAGCCGAAAGCCACGCGGAGCGCCGGGTTGAGCCCCTCGCGCGCTTTGGCCGCTGTGCGCACGTTGGCGCGAACGGCGATCAGCATCCCCGCATAGCCGGCCGAGGCCGAGAGCACCGCGCCGATGATGTATGAGATCGAGGTCCAGCGATGAGCGGTACCGTCGAACTTGTCGAGCACGTCGAGGTCGATGAAGATCAACAGGATCACGAAGACCACCGCGACGAACGCGGCCAGGAATGTGTACTCACGTCTGAGGAAGGTCGAGGCGCCAGCCTGAATGGCCCGCGCGATGGTCTTCATCAGGTCTGTGCCTTCATCCTCTGCCATGACGTCACGCACTCGCAGAACCGCGAAGGCCAGCGCCACAATGGCAGCGATGATGGCGAAGATCAGGATTTCCATGCAGTTCCTCTCAGATGAGACTCAGTCTTGCCAATTCCGGCGTGCAGGAGTCAGGCCTGTGGCCTGATATGCCGCAGGCAGAGTTGATACCCCGCTCTGCGGCAGGCTATCGCGCCCGTTATGGCGCGGCAATCCAAACAATTTACATGTCGGAAATCCCAGACAGCAGCGCTACACACTGCTGAGGGACTAGAGATCTTTGACCGGCGCGGGCAAGTCGCCTTCGCGGGCCGCATCGATCATCTGCTTGGCTTCCGCCGGCATCTCGACGCCCATCTGATCGAAGCGTTCCTCCGCCCAACGACCGATCTGCCGCGGATCGCGATACGCATCTGGCCCGGCGCCTGGTCCCGGCGTTCCGTACTGCTCGAGCACCTGCGCCTCTGTCTTGGGCGTCGCGAAGCGTGAGATGACCCGCTGCATCTCACCTGCCGAGCAGGTCTCGCAGGCGGGGACAACGGCGCGCTCCAGCGATCGGTGGAACTGCTCCTGAACGTGACCACATTGCTGGCATCGGTATTCGTAGATGGGCACTGCCGGCCTCCTGGGATGTTCGGAGTATCAATTCTCAGACAAGATCGGTGGGAAGTTCGGGAGCTGCGCCAGCGGACTCCCGCCACGCCGCCACCGATTCGGGATCGTCAGCGTCGACATCGTCCAGGCTGTCGAAACCCGGGAACGACAATTCAGTCTTCGAGCGAAACCGGGAAAATCGGGTTTCTAGCCCGTCGCTCCGACATTGTGGGCAGCTCGGCAGCGAGTCGTTTGGGTTGCGAACACGGCGTTGGAACACCTCGACCATTCGCGCGCAATCAGAGCAGTAGTACTCGTAGATCGGCATGTCCGACCATCCGCCTTCGACTTCACACTCAGCTTAGTCCTCGACCGGCCCGTCTTCGACCGCATCGGCGATGTGAGCCACGACCAACAGTCGACCACTACGGTCGGGCGCAATCACCATGACGTCAACACGGATGTCAATCTCGGCTTCCTGCTCGGACAGCAGTCCATGTGCGAGTCGCCGCAATTGACGCTGCTTACGCGGTCCGACGGACTGCACGGCTTCGATGACATAGTGACGATCGCTGCGGCTGCGTACCTCAACGATCACTTGCGTGCCATCGGGCGCCAGAGCGATGATGTCGGCCTCGCCCCAGCTCCGCCGATAGTTACGCTCGATGATCTGGTACTGACGAGCCTGCAGGTACTGCGCGGCGAGTTGTTCGCCAGCCGCTCCGAGCGCGAGTCGGCGATCAGGACGCGGCGGCATCGAAGGTCAAGCGCGGCTGGATCAGCGCCGATACCGGAGCGAACGAACGTCGATGCTCGGGACAGGGTCCCAGCTCAGTCAACGCACGCAGGTGCGCGGGCGATCCGTACCCCTTATGACGCGCAAAGCCATAACCGGGATATTGCTGATCCAGTTCCGTCATCCACGCGTCTCTGGCCGTCTTGGCAATGATCGAAGCAGCGGCGATCGATGCGACGGAAGCGTCGCCTTTCACGACCATTTCGGTTGGGTATGGAAGGCGCAGGTCATCGCGACCATCAGCCAGCACAACCTCCGGGGGGATTGGTAACTGCTGTATTGCTCGTCGACAGGCCAGGCGCAGCGCCGCTGACATGCCGATCTCGTCCAGCTGGTCGGCGTCTACCCATCCGATCGCCCACTGCAGGGTGCCTTCCTGGATCAGCGACGCCAGGCGCGCGCGTTGTCGCGCGGTGAGTTGCTTGCTGTCCCGAAGCTCTCGCAACCAGGCCGGTCGACGGTCCGTCGGGAGTGAGACGGCAGCGGTGACAAGCGGTCCGGCAAGCGGCCCGCGGCCGACCTCGTCGACGCCAACGACGCAATGTGTGCCGTTGCGCCAATGCTTCAGTTCCCGCCGTCGATTCGGGCGTTGGCTCGCCGAGCGTTGCGTCACTCCATAAGGTTACGCGGTGATGCAGCTACGCGATCTTGAAATTGACGATAGCCAGCATCCACTCATTTGGCATTGCGATATGCTCAAACCTGACGAACGATGTATCCGGCGCAGCTGTCGGTGAATGGCCCGCGCCGCTATTGAGGGATGGCGACGATGGGCGGTTCACGGTTCAAACGCAGCTTCCTGGTCTACTTCCTGATCTTTGTGGTGCTGATCGTGGTGGTCTTCACGGTCTTCCCGCGCGGCGGCGGCTCGAACGAGATCCCGCTGGCCGGCGGCACGGAGTCGCTGCTGGGGCGGATCGAGAACGACGTCGGGGCGATTGAGACGATCCAGGTCGCATCCAACAAAGTGACGCTCAACTACCGCGACGGCTCGGAGTCATACCAGACGAACGTGCCAGAGACGGGCTTCGACTTCTTCGAGTTCCTCTCACGCGAGGGCGTGGACGTCGGCGCGCAGGGATTTCCCGACATTGAGGTGGGCGGCGGTGGCGGATTCGGCTCGACGATTGCCAGCCTGTTTATCAACCTGCTGCCCTTCCTGTTGATCATCGGTCTGATCTTCTTCTTCCTGCGCCAGGCTCAGGGACAGGGCTCGCAGGCGATGTCGTTTGGCAAGAGCAAGGCTCGCCTGGTCACGGCGAATCGACCCTCAGTCACCTTCAATGACGTGGCCGGCGCTGACGAGGCCAAGGAAGAGCTGCAGGAAGTCGTTGAGTTTCTCAAGTTCCCTGAGCGCTTCGCCTCACTTGGCGCGCGCATCCCGCGCGGCGTGCTCCTGGTCGGACCTCCGGGCACAGGCA
Source organism: Dehalococcoidia bacterium (assembly GCA_007571275.1). Classification (GTDB taxonomy): domain Bacteria; phylum Chloroflexota; class Dehalococcoidia; order Bin125; family Bin125; genus Bin125. The sequence continues at coordinate 4,177 of RKRS01000207.1, read as the reverse complement.
AGACGCTGATTGCACGGGCCGTCGCTGGTGAAGCGGGCGTGCCATTCTTCTCCATCTCCGGCTCCGAATTCGTTGAGATGTTTGTCGGTGTCGGGGCCAGCCGTGTGCGCGACCTCTTCGAGCAGGCCAAACGCAACGCGCCCTGCATCGTCTTCGTCGACGAGATCGATGCGGTTGGCCGTCAGCGTGGCGCCGGCGTAGGCGGCTCGCACGACGAGCGTGAACAGACCCTGAACCAGATTCTGGTCGAGATGGACGGTTTCGACACCAACACCAACGTGATCGTCGTCGCCGCGACCAACCGACCTGACATCCTCGACCCGGCCCTGTTGCGACCTGGCCGCTTCGATCGTCGAGTGGTGCTCGACGCCCCAGACGTCAAGGGGCGCGTTGCCATCCTCGATGTGCACGTGCGTGGCAAGCCGCTGGCCGACGAGGTTGACCTCCATACCATCGCCAAGGAAACGCCAGGCTTCTCCGGAGCCGAGTTGGCCAATCTGCTCAACGAGGCGGCGATTCTCGCGGCGCGTCGGCAGAAGAAACACATCACCCAGGCCGAAGTCGAAGAAGCGGTCGACCGTGTGATGGCCGGTCCGGAACGGAAGTCGCGATTACTCGTAGGACGCGAGAAAGAAATCGTGGCCTTCCACGAGGCCGGACACGCGCTGGTCGCCTCGCATATACCTGGTCACGACCCGGTGCACAAGGTCACGATCGTGCCGCGCGGCATGGCCGGCGGCTACACACGCTATCTACCCGAGTCGGAGCACCGACTCGCTGGCAAGACCTACTACGAGGGATTCATGGCGTCGGCGCTTGGTGGACACGCCGCCGAGGAGATCGTCTTTGGCGAGATGACCACCGGCGCGCATGATGACCTGAGCAAGGTCACGCAAATCGCCCGAGCGATGATCACGCAGTGGGGTATGTCCGAGCGTCTGGGCGCGCGGACGTTTGGCAAAAAGGAATCGATGGTCTTCCTGGGCCGCGACATCTCAGAGCAGCGCGACTACTCGGAGACGGTGGCGGAGCAGATCGACGAAGAGCTGCGTGAGATCATCGACCGCGCTCGAGACCGCGCGCGCACCATCCTGCGTCGCAACCGCGATCAGCTCGATCTGCTGGCGACCCGCTTGATGGAGGTCGAAACGCTCGAGGGCGACGACCTTCGCGCGATCCTCGCCTGGCAGCCAGGCGACGCCGTGCCGCAACCAACGCCACCGCCTCCGGCGCCGGAACCGACGCCCCCACCGCCAAGCGCCTCGGGCGGAGAATCCGGCGAAGAAGAGCGCGAGCCGCTGATGCCGCCCAAGCCGGGATTGGCATGGGGCGGCAATCAGAACAGCAGCTCACTGGACTAGCGATCTGACTCACGGTCGGTGGTTGCGACGTCTTGCCGACATGCAGGTACTCAGGCAGAGTGTTGGCTGGTCGCTTGACGGCTGCCGCCTGCTGGTTAGGCTGGATACTTCAGGACTGATGAGCCGATCACCTTGAGATCGATGCGAGACGACTATGAGCACTAATGCGTCCGATGTGTACGCCGTGATTCGCAGCGGCGGAAAGCAGTACCGGGTGTCGCCCGGTCAGCGAATCAAGCTGGAACGCCTCGATGGCGACGCCGGGGATTCGATTACGTTTGACAACGTGCTGCTGGTCAATGGGGGCGGCGAGGTCGCCGTGGGCACGCCGACCGTCGAAGCCGCCAGCGTGACCGGCGAGATCGTCGAACAAGGCCGCGCGCGCAAGGTGACAGTCTTCAAGTACAAGAACAAGACTCGTTACCGACGTCTACGTGGCCACCGACAGCTGCAAACGTCAGTGCTGGTCCAGGAAGTATCGCTCGGCGACCAGACCTGGACGGCGTCCGACTGACCGCAGGATTCAGAGGAACAGGGGAGCGCGATGGCTCACAAGAAAGGCGTTGGCTCGTCGCGTAACGGCCGCGACAGCAACTCGAAGCGATTGGGCGTCAAGCTCTTCGATGGACAAGTGGTGCGCACTGGCGGCATCATCGTGCGACAGCGCGGCACGCGCATCCACGCTGGCGACCACGTCGGCGTCGGGCGCGACCACACACTCTTCGCGCTGACCGACGGTACCGTGAAGTTCTCGCCCTACGCACGCGGACGGCGCAAGAAGGTCTCGGTGATTCCGGCCGAGCTCGAGGAGGTGGGCGCATGAAGGCAGAGATCCATCCTGAGTACGTCGACGCCACCATCAGCTGTGGTTGCGGTAACAGCTGGCAGACTCGCGCGACCAAGGCGGATATCCGGATCGAGATCTGCTCGGTTTGTCACCCGTTCTTTACGGGCGAGCAGCGCATCGTCGACACCGCCGGACGGGTCGAGCGGTTCCGTCGTCGCTACGGCATGATGGACGAGGAAAACTAACGCTCTTGCGGCGTTGTTTGTTCCCCTGCTCGAAGCGGCCGTGCGAAGTCAGTCTTCGCCAAGCTCGCGGTAGAAGCACGAGCGCTCGCCTGTGTGACAGGTCGGGCCGTGCGGATTGGCCCGCACCAGCAGCGCGTCGACGTCGCAGTCCTTGCGAATGCTGACCAACTCCAGCACATTGCCGCTGGTTTCGCCCTTGGTCCAATACACCTGACGGCTACGGCTCCAGAAGGTGACGAGCTGCTTGTCCAGCGTCATCTGGACTGAGCGCTCGTTCATGTAGCCCAACATCAGAATTTCGTTGGTCCGGTCATCCTGGACGATGGCCGGAATCAGCCCGTTGGCGTCGTACTTGAGATCAGGTACCGAGCTCGTGGACTCAGAGGACGTCGTCATAGTCGGCATGTTCCATTCGGATAGGGATGCCAGCAGCCTGCATCTGACGTTTGACATCCATGATCGGGTGAGTGCCAAAGTGAAAAATCGAGGCGGCCAGCACGGCGTCGGCGTTGCCCAGAGCGATGGCGTCGATCATGTGCTGCGCGTTGCCAGCGCCGCCCGAGGCGATCACCGGCACGCTGACCGCGTCGGAAACCGCCCGCGTGAGGGGAATGTCGTAGCCGTCCTGATGACCGTCGGTGTTCATCGAGGTCAGCATGATCTCTCCCGCGCCGCGTTCAACCACCTCGGCCGCCCACTCGATAGCGTCCATTCCGGTCGGCCGACGCCCTCCATGCGTGTAGACCTGCATCGATCCGTCTTGCTCGGTACGGGCGTCGATCGCGACGACGATGCACTGTGAACCGAATCGCTGAGCGCCCTCAGAGATCAACTCGGGACGCTGCACCGCCGCCGTGTTGATTGAAACCTTGTCGGCGCCTGATTCCAGCATCAGACGCATGTCATCGCTGGAGCGAATCCCGCCGCCAACCGTGAATGGAATAAACACCCGATCCGCGGTGCGACGCACCATGTCGACGACGGTGTTCCTGTTCTCGTGTGAGGCGGTGATGTCGAGGAAGACCAGTTCATCGACGCCTTCATGGTCATAGAGCGCCGCCAGCTCGACCGGGTCGCCGGCGTCGCGCAGCTCAACAAACGAAATGCCCTTGACGACTCGACCATCGTCGACATCGAAACAGGCGATGATTCTCTTGGTCAGCATCTGAGCATTGCCAGGTTCAACAGGTACGCTCCCGCATCCCGGCCGCGGCTGCTGCGAATGCGTCGGCCAGGCGGAGTCGCCCATCGTAGAGCGCGCGTCCGAGCACCACGCCCGCCGCTCCCCCTGCCGCGAGGCGGCGAATCTGCATCGGATGCGCAATCCCTCCCGCCGCGATCACGGGCGAGCGCGCCACGCCGGCTACTCGGGCAAACTCAGCCTCGTCGTGCCCGCCTAACATCCCGTCGGATGCGATATCGGTGTAGATGAAGCGTCGGACGCCAAGCCCCTCTAACTGCTGGATCAGCGCGACGGCGGGCAGCTCGGAGGCCTCCGTCCAGCCATTGAGGGCGACCCGTCCGGCCCGAGCGTCTACAGAGACGGTCAACGCGTCGCCGCAGAGCTCGATGGCGTGACGCAGAAACTCTCGGTCAGTAACGGCGGCGGTTCCGACGATGATCCGCGCCACGCCGGCATCGAGGTAGCGGCCGACCGTACCCAGGTTGCGAATGCCGCCGCCGACCTGCACCGGCTTGCCAAGCGCGGCAATCTGCTCAACCGTCTCTGCGTTGGTCGCGTGGCCTGCGCGCGCCCCATCAAGATCGATCACGTGGAGCATCTC
>RKRS01000062.1 GCA_007571275.1 Dehalococcoidia bacterium | reverse complement strand
ACGTCATCTACAACAACGCCGGTATTGGCGGCCGCGAGGACAATGTCCGCGACTGCCCCGAGGAAGTCTTCGACGAGATTATGTCGATCAACCTGCGCGGCGTCTGGCTGGGCATGAAGTATGGCATCCCCCACCTGGAGCGGGCGGGAGGCGGTTCGATCATCTCGACCGCGTCCGTGGCTGGTATCTCCGGGTTGGCCGGGATTGCCGCCTACTGCGCCTCGAAGGGTGGCGTGATCGCCTTGACCCGCGCTGCGGCCGGCGAGTGGGCGACCAAGGGCATTCGAATCAATTGCATCTGCCCGGGCGCGATCGCGACGCGTATCGGTGACGACTCGCAGGGGCCTCAGGATCCGGACAACCTCGAGCGGCGGCGTGAACGCGGGGCGGTGGCGCACCCGCTGGGACGCTCCGGCGAGGGCAGCGACATCGCGCAGACGGCGCTCTACCTCGCCTCCGACGACTCGTCATTCGTTACCGGACAGGCGATTGTCGTCGACGGCGGCTGGACGGCGGTCGACCGTCGCTGGCACGATCTGACCGGCAGAGATTTCAGCTAGCGCGGAGGGAGCCGAGCATGGCAGGCCGATTGGCGGGCAAGGTCGCCGTCATTACCGGCGGAGCCTCAGGGATCGGCGAGGCGACGGCGCGACTATTCGCCTCGGAAGGGGCGCACGTGCTGATCGCCGACCGCGATGCGTCGCGCGGGCCTTGGGTCGCGTCGGAGATTGGTGAGGCGGCGCGCTTCGTCCAGACCGACGTCCGCTTCGGTGAGGACGTGCAGGGCATGTTCGCGGCGGCCGACGAGGCCTGGGGGCGGATTGACGTCATCTACAACAACGCCGGCGTGGGCGGCGACGAGGGCAACGTACGTGATTGTCCCGAGGATCGGTACAACCTGATTTCAGACGTCAACATTCGCGGCGTCTGGCTGGGCATGAAGTACGGGATTCCGCATCTGGAACGGGCCGGCGGCGGCTCGATCATCGTTACTGCCTCGATCGCGGCGATTACGGGCGTGGCGGGGGTGGCAGCCTATTGCGCGTCCAAGGGCGCAGTGGTGGCGATGGTTCGCGCGGCGGCAGGCGAATGGGCGTCGAAGCATATTCGCATCAACTGCATCTGTCCGGGTTCGATCTCGACCGGTCAAGGTTCGCGCAGCGAGGAGCAGATCGAGCAGTCGCGGCAGTACTTCGCGAACTACAACCCGGTCGGCCGCTCGGGCGAGCCGATCGACATCGCCAACGCCGCGCTCTTCCTCGCGTCGGACGCCTCATCACTGATCACAGGTCAGAAGCTGGTGGTCGACGGCGGCTGGACCAGTCTCGACGCTCGCTATGTCGAGGTCATGGGCAAGCGCTTCCCGTAAGCTGACGCCAGCCCGGGCATTCAGGATTACGGTCAGGAGACTCATGACGCCGACCACTGGGTGATCCGCTCTGGAGTCAGCTTGAGCAGCGGGCGCTCTTCGAGCGCCATGGACTCGTACTGCGGGTACTTGGCTCGCAGAGCGCTCAGGGCTGTGGCCGCCTCTGACTCATCCCATTGCGACGGCCAGAGGACATCGGCAGGACCGCGCAGCAGGATCCACCAGAGCGCGCCCCAGTCGTCGTCGTAGTGATCAATAAGCAGCGCGAACCGGGGATTGGATTCGATGTTGGTCAATCGACGCAGGCGCAATGTCGTTTTAGGTTTCTCGTCGATAGCGATGTAAATCGCCTCACCGACGATCTGGAACACCACCGGTTGCAAGTGAGGATCGCCCTCCGCCGACGCGGTGGAAAGATATCCATGGCGGGCTGCCTCGAGTGCAGGGCGGACATCATCGAGGTTGGGCATCGGGTTCCTATACTCGCGACATGCTACTCAGCATCTGTGGATGAGTCCCTTGGGAGGTTGTCATGCCGGAGCGACGGAAGCTGGATGATGCCGAAATTCGTGATCGGTTGTTGGAGATCGAGGGCTGGTCATACGAGGATGGTTCGCTGACCCGCGAGTTCCAATTCAACAACTTTGTGGCGGCGTTCGGATTCATGGGTTCGGTCGCGCTGCTGGCCGAGAAGCTGGATCATCATCCCAACTGGTCGAACGTCTACAACCGAGTCGTGATCGCGCTCAACACTCACGACGCCGGCGGCGTCACTGACTTCGACTTCGTGCTCGCGAGCCAGATCAGCGAGGTGGCCGGCTAGCCCTGTAACCACTTCAGCAGCTGACGGCGAGTGGCGTTGGCGCCGCTGATCACGATGACCATCCGCTTGCCGACCAGTCGCTCGCGCTCCTGATCAGCGGCCGCCACTGCGACTGCGCCGGATGGCTCGGCCATCACGTGCTGTAAATCCCAGAGCAGGCGGACGGCCTCCAGGATTTGCGTGTCGTCGACGAGGATGAAGTCGTTCAGGCGGGCGCGCAGGATCTCGACGGCAAAGCGGAACGGCATGCCAGTCGCGAGGCCTTCGGCCAAACTCGTGTTGGGCCGCTCCTCGATCTGACCCGTCCGCCAGGCGTCATGGGCGGCGGGAGACTGCGCCGACTGCGCAGCCCAGATCTCTGTCGGATGCTCGAGTCCGTCCCGAACCGTGACCCACCCGCTTGAACCGGTCCCGCCGCCGAGTGGCAGCAGCACGAGATCGGTGTCAGGCTGCTGTTGCTCGAGCACTTCCAGCGCCGCCGTGCCCACGCCTGCGATCAGGCGCGGTTCCTCGACCGGCTCCACATAGCGAGCACCGCGCTCCGCGGCGTACTCCTCCGCCATGCGGCGCGATTCGTCGAATCGCTCACCGACGAGCTCGACTCGGCCGCCGAGCCGCTCGATGGCAGCGATCTTGTCAGGGTTGGCGTCGGTCGGCATGAAGATTGTCGCCTGAGCGCCAATCGCGGCGCAGCCGAAGGCAATTGATTGGCCATGATTGCCGGTCGACGCGGTGACGAGACCAAGCGCGCGCTCTTCGTCGCTGAGCTGAGAGGCGAAGTACACGCCGCCGCGCACCTTGAACGCGGAGGTCGGCGTCATGCACTCAAGCTTGAGCGAGACGTGCGCACCCCAGCGCTCCGACAGGCCCGGGCTGTGCACCAGCGGCGTGGGCAGCGAAAGTCGTTGCGAGATGATCCGCTGGGCGCGGCGGATATCGTCGAGCGATGGAGGAGTGAGACCGCCGCTCACGAGCGGTACTTCGCGATCTGGTCGGCCTGGCGCTCGGCGATCGTCTCGGCGGAGCGGAAGTAGATATCAGGCGGATCCCAGCCGTTGAGGCCGGCGTAGGTATCGATCTGCGAGCGGTGGTGGATGTCGTGTTCCATCATCATCATCAACACGCGCCAACCGCTGAGCGACGCGCCGGGCGTATCGATCATGTCCACCTGGCGCGACAACCCCTCGGGTCCGACCTCGCTGACGAGACGGCTGAACTCCTCAAAGCTAGCGTCGAGCGCAGGCGCCCAGAGATCGGAATGGCTCACGTCGGGCGGCGCCGGCGAGATCCAGCCCTCACCTCGATACGCGCTGGCGAAGTACAGTCGCGAGCCGCACATGTGACCGATCAGCTTGTTGATCGACCAGGCCATTTCGCCCTCGCCGCCCTGCGGCGTCCAGCCATCGGCCTCGGGAGGCAGCGCGGTCACATCGCGCACAGCGCGGCGGTTGACCGAGCGAAAGTAGCGGAGGAAGTCATTGATATCGCTGAACATGTTGTACTCCAGAGCTAGGTGAGACCGAGCATTGGCTGTTGTTCGATGTGCAGGAGGCTCGGGTCGTCGTTCCTGACAGCGTTGACACGGCTCGACACCGGTACCGCGACAAACGCGTCATCAGGCGGGAGATCGAGCAGGAAGCGCAGCGCAGCGGCGTCCTGATTGCCAGAATCGAGCCACGCCTCTTGTCGATTAGCCGGCATCACAACCGGCATCCGAGCGTGAATGCTGGCCAGCGACTGGGAAGCCTCGCTGGTCAGGATGGTGAACGTGGCCGCAGGCCGATCCGGCTGCGGGTACCAGATGTCGTACAAACCGGCGAACACAAATGGCTCTCTGTCAGCTCGATGGAGCCAGTGCGGTTGCCGCTGACGCCTGGGACCGTTCCACTCGTACCAACCGTCGGCCGGGACGAGACAACGCTGACGCTTGAATGGTCGCGCGTAGGCGCGAGATGCTGCGACGGTTTCGGAACGGGCGTTGATCTGTTGCGACGCTCGTTTTGCGTCTGTGGCCCAGAAGTTGACCAATCCCCAACGCGCCGGTTGAGCGGCGAACTGCTCGCCATCGGCGAGGATGATCGGATGCAGTTGGGTTGGCGCGACGTTATGGCGCGGTCGGAAGATGACTGCGCGAAGCTGCACGTTCAGCCGCCGCACCGCTTCAACAAGCTCCAGCGACTCGACGGTCAGGGTGAAGCGTCCGCACATAGGCTCAGCATACGCAGGTCTGCCCCTAGCATTGAGAGGTTCCCAGACTGCAATAAGCACATCCTGTGCCAAGAGAGGTTCCCAGATGTCAGAGACCAATAGCGAGGCCACGGTCATCCTGGAGAAGCGTGACGACGGCGTGGCGCTGATCACGCTGAATCGACCGGAGCGACTCAACGCGTTCGGCGACGATCTGATCCCCCGTCTGATGGAGTCGCTGGTCGACTGCGAGGACGATCCTCAGGTGCGCTGCGTCGCCCTGACCGGAGCGGGACGCGGTTTCTCGGCTGGGGCCGACATCAACAACATGAGCCGTCGTTCCGACGCGCCGCGGCCAGGGCCAGGCGTCGGCAACCGCGTCGGACACCGTCAGCAGGCAGGCACCTCGGGCATGCTGCACGAGATGGGCACGCCAACCGTGTCGCTGGTCAATGGTCCCGCCGCCGGTGGCGGACTCGGCCTCGCGCTCGCCACCGACTTCCGCATTGCCTCGGAACGCGCCCGCTTCGTCACCGCCTTCCGTAACATCGGCGTCTCGGGCGACTACGGCTGCGCCTGGTTCCTGCAGCGCATGGTCGGGATCACGAAGGCGCGCGAGCTGCTGATGCTCGGTGGCCAACTGTCCGCCGAAGAAGCAGAGAGCGAAGGGATCGTGAGCAGAGTCGTGCCTCACGACGAACTGATCCCGGAGGGTCTCGCCTTCTGCCGCGAGATCGCGCAAGGCCCGACCTCCGTCCTGGCGATGATGAAGTGGACGCTCAACTTCGGCGCCACGGCAAACCTGCGTGATTCGCTCTACCAGGAGGGCGCGCACGTCGCACTCTCATTCACTGGCGAGGACAACAAGGAGGCCGCGCGCGCATTCCTCGAGAAGCGCCCACCAAACTTCGTCGGTCGATAAGGTCGACGAGAAAAACCGAACCCCCGGACGCGTTGTCCGGGGGTCGGCCAGGAAGTGGGGTCGGGCGAGCGAGAAACCCGTGCCCCTGAGTACGCCAGGCGGTCGCTCCCGGCGGGACTCTCACGTTCGCAGCCGATGACTGCCAAGAGGCAGTCGGGCGAACCGGTGGAGCCGTGCTCAAGACACGGGTTCTTGTTTCGCGCACCAAGCCATAGCTCAAGTGCGCTGCTCCCTCGGTCGCCTACGGGGTTAGCTGACGGGTTCGGCGCGAAGGAGTGCGCCGTGCGGTTGATCGATGATCAGGTGCCGCATTCACCCCAAAGTGGTGGGTCCCCCGCTCCCTGCGCGGTCGTGAGACTGGGCAGGGATTCGGCCCGAATATTCAGTTGTGTCCCTCAGTCTAGCCAGTGGGGGGCGGAATTGCTACAGGCGGTGACCAACTGTTAATCGAGCGTGAACTCAGCTCATGGCTTACAGCCCATGGCCAGCAGTTCTTTGCGCAAGTCATTGATCTGGTCGTAGATACGGCGCAGTTCGGGATTGGGTCGGCCAAGCGGGCCCTCGCCCGGTTGCGGCGGTAGCTTGCCCGGCATGTCGTCGGCAAGCCTGTTCAGCCGAGCGCGTTCAGCTCGGATTTCTTCGCAGCGCGCGTTGTCGGCCATCGGTGAGACTCCTCTACTTGCTCCGCTCTCGATCTGCGTGGTCCAGCGCCTCGGCCTCGGTTCGGGACAAGGCCACGCGCGAGGTCAGCTCAAGCCCCAGCGCCGAAGCCTCGCGCCCGATACGAAAAAGCGACAGGTCGTCCGGCGTCTCAATCGTCAGAGAAAGCCCGGTTTCGATTTGCAGCGCCTGCAACAGCTGACCACCAGTGCGCTGGACGATGCCTTCAAACGCGTCAAGGGTTTCGCTGAGCGGCTGTGAGGCGTCCCAACGAGCTTCAGAAAGATAGAGCGGCATGAGTCGTATCGTAGTCGCAGGCGAGCGCAGTCGAGACAAGCCAATTCGGGCAAGAGGGGGAGTCGGCCATGGAGCGCATTGGATTTATCGGTTTGGGCATCATGGGCGTACCGATGGTGGCGAACCTGATCAAGGCCGGCTTCATGCCGACGGTCTGGAATCGGTCCCAACCGGGCATCGACGCCTGCACCGCGCTGGGCGCTTCGGCGGCCGAGTCGCCTCAGGCGGTCGCGGAGGCAAGCGACGTCCTGATCACGATCGTGACCGATTCGCCCGACGTCGAATCAGTCTTGATCAGCCGCGATGACGCCGCCATTCACGGTCTTGCGTCCGGTTCCGTGGTGATCGACATGTCCACGATCTCCCCGGCGGTCACGCGATCTGTCGCATCGCAGCTGGCCGAACGCGGCGTAGCGATGCTCGACGCGCCCGTCTCGGGCGGTGATACCGGCGCCAAGGCGGGCACGCTCTCGATCATGGTCGGTGGAGACGAGCATGTCCTGGAACGTTGCCGACCAGTGCTTGAGGCAATGGGATCGACGATTACGCATTGTGGACCAACCGGAGCAGGTCAGACGGTCAAACTCTGCAACCAGGTGGCGATCGCCGGAGCGTTGCTCGGCGTCTGCGAGGCGCTGTCGCTGGCCGACAAGTCGGGTGTCGACCAGCAACGAATGCTGGCTGCGATCTCTGCGGGCGCCGCGGGCAGTTGGCAACTGTCGAACCTGGGACCAAAGATCGCCGCGGGCGACTACGCGCCGGGCTTCATGGTCAGGTTGATGCAGAAGGACTTGCGGCTGGCTCTGGAGGCGGGTGGCGACGTGTTACAGCCACTGCCCAATACCTCGCTGGTGCATCAGCTGTACTACCAACTGCAGACGTCAGGTCTTGGCGATGAAGGGACGCAGGCCCTCGCCCGGGTCGTGTCCGGACTCGGGCGAGGAATCACTGACGTCTCTGACTCGTAGCGAAGCAGTTAGTGCGAATGCATCTGGCCGATGGCTTCATCAGCGTGGGCGAGTCGCTCGGCGACATGCTGGAGCATGGCCCAGAGCACTGGCACGCTGGCGCCGTCGACGAAGGTATTACGCAGAATCGAGAGGCATTCGGTGTCGACACTCGCGACAACCGTCGCGGAGCGCGGCCGACCAAGCAGCAGCGCCATTTCGCCGAAGAAGTCTCCCTCGCCAAAGGTGGCCAGATGCTGCTGGTCGTCGGAGCCGTGGTGCTGGTATACAT
>RKRS01000105.1 GCA_007571275.1 Dehalococcoidia bacterium | reverse complement strand
ACATCTTGGACATCGACGCCTCGTGGTTGGGTACCAACTCCTGCGACTGCATCCAGACGACGCGGTATGAAATCAGCCTGGAGATCTCTGACTCAATCATCAGATTGGCCAGGCCGTTGCGCACGCCGGGGTCGTCGATCAGCTTCGCGCCGCCGCGACGTCCCGGACGCTCAGCCGCGTACTCGGACATCAGCTCGACGCTCTTGCGCGACGTGGCTGACCACTGCACGCCCGAGCGCTCGAAGTCGAGCAATGTCGCCGCGACGTACCAGCCGCGGTTGTACTCACCCAACATGTTCGAGGCCGGCACGCGCACGTCGGTGAAGTAGACCTCGTTGAATCCATGCTCGCCGAGCATGTTGATCAGCGGTCGCACTTCGATACCCGGCGTGTTCATGTCAAGCAGGAAGTAGGAGATGCCGCGATGCTTCGGCGCCTCAGGATCGGTGCGGGTCAGCACGTGGATCCAGTCGGCATAGTGCGCGCCCGAGGTCCAGATCTTCTGGCCGTTGATCACGAAATCATCGCCGTCGCGGACGGCGCGGGTCTGCAGACCGGCCAGGTCGGAGCCGTTGCCCGGCTCGGAGAATCCCTGCGCCCAGTAGGACTCGGCGTTGGCGATGCGCGGCAGGTGCTCCTGACGCTGTGCCTCGGTGCCGTGCAGCATCAGACAGGGGCCAACCATCGAGATGCCCTGCCCACCTGAGCCGGGCGCGCCACGGTAAGCCGCTTCCTCGCGGTAGATCATCTGCTGGATGTGGGACGCGCCGCGGCCGCCGTACTCCTCCGGCCAGGCCATCGTCAGCCAGCCCTTCGAAGCCGCCCGCTTCTCGAAGGCGCGCTCCGCCTCGTAATGGGAGTCGTCGCCCGGGACGTTCGGGCCCGACGCGGGCGCCCAGTTGTTGTCGATAAAGTCAACGACCTCCGAGCGGAAGGTCTCGTCGGATTCTGTGAATTGATAGTCCATGCTGCAGCTCCTCGGACTCCGGCGCACCAGCCTGCGACCAACTCGCAGGCGCAAAAAGTATAGCCAACGTTGCCCCGATACGCTGAGGGCGTTATGAGAGATTACCGCTCACAGCTCTGGGACGCCGTGGTCATCGGAGCTGGTCCGGCCGGCGCTACGGCGGCTCGACGGTTGAGCGACGCCGGCGCCTCGACACTTCTGCTCGAACGGCAATCACTGCCGCGCTACAAGGCCTGCGGCGGTGGCGTCCCCGCACGCACGGTTCAGCTACTCGGCGGCCTTGACCTCTCCTCGGTGAGCGAGGGGCGCGTCGACACGATCGACATCTCGCGTTTCGGGCGACACCAGTTCCGTAAGACCTCGAAAAAACCGCTGGCTTGGATGGTGATGCGGGATCGCTTCGACCAGTTCCTGACTGATATGGCGCTGGCGGCGGGCGCGATGATTGAGGATGCCGCCCCAGTGCAATCAGTCGTCGCCGGTAGCGGTCTCTACGAGCTGGAAACAGAGCGCGGCAGAGTTCGAGCCCGACACATCCTCGCCGCCGATGGGGCAACCGGGCCGACTGCCCGCTGGCTTGGCATTGCGGCCGCGCCGACCCGCAGCGCCGCCTACGAGGTCGAGGTCGCCGCGCCTACAGCGGCGTTGGAACATTGGCGTCGCGCCGCCAATGTCGACGTCGGCTACCGACCCTGGGGCTACGGTTGGGTCTTCCCCAAAGACGGCAAGCTGTCAGTCGGCGTGGTCGCTGCGCCGAAACATGGTCGATCCATCCGCAAGCAGACAGATCGTTATCTCTCACGGCTCGGCCTCGCCGACGCCAGGCTGATCAATGTGCAGGGACACCCGATCCGCTATCGGCGATCCAATGACGAACCAGTCGCCCGCGACCGCGCCCTGCTCCTGGGGGACGCGGCCGGGCTGGCCGACGAGTTCACCGCCGAGGGCATCGCCTACGCTGTCCACTCCGCCAACCTCGCCACCGACGCGCTGCTCCGCTCCGACGATCCCGCCGCCGCCTACCGCGACGCCGTCAATACCTGGATCCAGCCCGAACTCGACGCCGCCCGCACTATCTCGCGCCTCTACTACTGGTGCGTGACCAGCTGGCCCTGGCTGGCCCTCAAGACGTCCAAACACATCAACTACCTCTGGAGCGCCTTCTTCCGAGTCATGCGCGGCGACAGCACCTATGCCGACGAACTGAGCCGATTGCCTGGTCACCAACTGGCACAGCGCGCCGTTGCCTGACGTCGTTTCGCGCCTCGCCGACGCTCTAAACTGAAGTCTCCAGGCGGAGCAACATGTCCAACACCGATGCCAGGCCGACGACCCAAACACTTGTCCGTTTTCGTTTGCCGGAGCCGCCGCCGCGCGAGCTGGACGAAGTGACCTCCTATCGACACGTTCACAACTCCGGCAACCCGCACTTCCTGATCCAACACTTCGGCCGAGCGGATACCACCCTGGTCACCGCCGAAGACTGGATCGCCGCCTATCCCGGCTATCGACCTCTGCGTCGACCCGACCTGCTAATCGCCTTCGACGTTGACCCCGAGCTCTACTGGGAACAGAACGGCTACGTCATCTCCGACCAGGGCAAACCGCCTGATTTCGTGCTCGAAGTCGCATCCAGGAGCACCGCGGCAATCGATCTCGGCCCGAAGCGCGACGATTACGCCGCCTTGGGCATCCGCGAGTACTGGCGCTACGACTTCACCGGCGAGTTTTACGGCGTCGGACTGGCCGGCGATCGGCTCGTCGGCGACCACTACGAGCCGATTGAGATCGTCGAGCTCGCGCCGGGAGTCCTGCAGGGTGAAAGCCAAGCGCTGAGACTCTTGCTGCGTTGGGAACAGGGCGTCCGCCAACTGGGTTGGTACGACCCCGCAACCGGCGAGCACATCCCCAACTTTGAAAGCGCCCAGGCGCAACTCGCCGCCGAGCGCGAAGCGCGTCTGGTGGAACACAACGCGCTGATGTCTGAGCGCGAAGCGCGTCTCGCCTCAGAGAGGCGGGTGCGAGAACTGGAAGCAGAACTACGTCGTCTCCGCGAGCGGGAGTCTACGGGCTAAGTCCCTCCATCCGCTGAGAAATGGAGCCATCCGCGTGAACGCCGTGCCCCGACAGCGCCGCGTCCCTGTGCCGCTCCGACCCACCGCGATCATCAATCGTCTGATCAAGGAAGCTCCGCTGACCCCCTGGCGCGCGACCAATGATCCCGTCACTGAACTCGTCCTCACCCTGCTCTCGCAGAACACCTCCGACACCAACTCCGGACGCGCCTTCCAGCAGTTGCTCAAGCGCTATCCCGACTGGGACGCCGTGCTCGAGGCGCCGGTCGAGGAGTTGGAAGAAACGATTCGACCGGGCGGTCTGGCGCGAACCAAGGCGCCGCGGATGCAGGCGCTCCTGGCCATGCTGCGTGAGCGACTCGGACCGGAATGGGATGCATCGAGACTGGTCGATATGCCAATTGATGAGGCCAAGCGGTGGTTGACCGAACTGCCGGGCGTCGGCCCCAAGACCGCCGCCTGCGTGCTGCTGTTCTCGCTGGGCCGTCCAGCCCTACCGGTCGATACGCATGTCCATCGCGTCGCCCAACGGCTCGGATTGATCGGCTCCAGGGTGAGCGCCGTATCTGCTCACGACCTGCTCGAAGCCCAGATGCCTCCCCAGCGCTATTACGCCTTCCACGTCGCGTTGATCCGGCACGGTCGACGCGTCTGTCACAAGCAACGACCTCGCTGCCACACCTGTGTGCTCCGCGACCGCTGCCCCAGCGGAAGCTAACCCTGTAGCCTCGCAGCAAGTTGGCAAAGGATGCGGGAAGGACTGCACGATGAGCGCCATCGCCGAGACAACCGCAGGCAAGATCGAAGGTACGGAGGAGAACGGATTGTGCGTGTTCCGCGGCGTTCCGTTCGCAGCGCCGCCAGTTGGCGCTCTGCGCTTTCAGGCGCCACAACCGGTCGAGCCCTGGACTGGGGTGCGCGAGGCCAAGACCTTTGGCCCGATCTCGTTGCAAGCGCAGAACGAGATGCTCGAAGCGCTGCTGCCTCCGTCCGATCCACCGCAGCCACAGAGTGAGGACTGTCTCTATCTCAACGTCTGGACGCCCGCACTCGACAGCGCCGCTCGGCCAGTCATGGTCTGGATTCACGGCGGCGCGTTCACGATCGGTTCGGGCAGCGAGGAATACTACAACGGCGCTCACCTCGCCGCACGCGGCGAGGTCGTCGTGGTCACGATCAACTACCGACTGGGTGCGCTCGGCTTCCTCAATCTGCCCGCGCTTGGCGAGACCAATTTCGGCATGCGCGATCAGGTCGCGGCGCTGCGCTGGGTCCAGGACAACATCGCCAACTTCGGCGGCGACCCCGGCAATGTGACCATTTTCGGCGAGTCGGCAGGCGGCATGAGCGTAGCTTCGCTGATGGCCTCGCCGGAAGCGGCGGGGTTGTTCCAGAAGGCGATTCCCCAGAGCGGAGCCGGTCACAACGCGCTCAGCGTCGAGGAAACCAACGCCACCGCCTTCAGGTTCTGCGAAGCGCTGGGCATCGCTGCAGATGATGTGGATGCGCTGATGACCGCTGATCCAGCCGACATCCTGGCCGCTTCCGTCGCAGTCGATCCGATCGCCAGCGCCGAGTCGGCTGCAGATATGGCTGATGCCGGCGCTTCACCCACGCCGCAGATGCCGTTCCAGCCCGTGATCGATGGCGCTTTTCTCTCTCAGCTACCGATTGACCACATCCGTAATGGCTCGGCCGACGGCGTCGCGACGTTGGTCGGCTCGCTCGATGAAGAGATGAAGCTGCTGGCCGCGGCTGGGCCGTCTGAGCCGATGAGCGAAGCGGCAGTGACCGCCATGCTGGGGATGATGCATCCCGACGGCGCAGCCGCCTATGCCAGCTACCGTGCGGCGCGTCGTGAGCGCGGCGAGGACGATTCTCCGACCGAGATCTTCGTCGCGGTCATCGGCGACGTGATGTTGCGCGTTCCAGGCCTGCGGCTGGCCGACGCGCAGACTTCGCGTGCGCCGACGTACGCGTACCTGTTCGACTGGAAGTCGCCCGGGATGGATGGCGCGCTGGGCTCCTGCCACGCACTCGAGCTTCCCTTCGTCTTCGGTACCCACGCGACCGCCCCGGAGTTCTGCGGCGCTGGCCCCGATGCCGACGCCTTCGCCGAACTGGCCATGGACACCTGGCTCGCCTTCGCTAAAACCGGCAATCCAGCCGGCGACGGAGTCGACGCGCCAAGCTGGGACACAGCAGTCAAGCCCATCCAGGTCCTGGGCCGCAACCCCAGAGTTGAACACGACTGGCGAGGCTCCGAAATCAGCGTCTGGGACGAGGTGATTTCCTAACCACGGCTGTACCCCCCCCGCTCCCCCTTCCAGGGGGAGCTGCCGCAGGCTGAGGGGGTTCCCACGACAAACACGAGAGGGACGAACCCGCCTAGCCTGCTGTCAGAGCCGACCCAGCAAAGGACCACCACATGCCTCTCACTCCAATCCGCAAAGATCAGCTCAGCAAAGTCGGCGTCGGCGTGCAACGACCCGAGGATGTCGTCGTCTCACGTGATGGCCGCATCTGGATGTCCGACCAGGCCTCCGCCGCTGCGGAAGCGTTGCCCGACGGCACGCTCAATCGCGTCGGCAACGCCGGCGGTTCGCCGAATGGCAACAACATGGACGCTGAGGGGCGAATCATCATCGCCAACGTCGGCGGTCTCGACGGCGGCGGCACGAGTGGGCCGGTCCAGCGACTCGATGTCGATACGGGCGAGATCGAGATTCTCGCCGATCAGATCGACGGCATCCCGCTGCTCGCCTCCAACTATCCCCATGTCGATTCGCAGGGTCGCATCTGGGTCACCCACTCAACATCACGAAGCGGCGCTGAGGCATTCTCCGCCGATGACCCTGACGGCTTCCTCTTCCGCATTGAGACCGATGGCTCGCTGACCATGCTGGCGACCGAGATCGAGTTCGCCAACGGCATCACGCTCGATCCACGTGAGGAAAACGCCTACGTTTGCTCAACCACCGGCTGCCACGTTCTACGCTTCCCGATCAACGAGGATGGCAGCCTGGGCGAACGTGAGGTCTACGGGCCTCAACTGGGCAAGACGGTCGCAGATTTGGCCGCGATGCGCCCGCTCAGCGCCGAGCAACGCGGGGAACTCGGCCTCACCGATGGCTGTGGATTCGATCAGGAAGGCAATCTGTGGGTCACGCTGCCGATGTCGAACAAGGTCGTCGCGATTACCCCGCAATTCGCAGTCGTCACGATGATCGAAGACCTGGAGGGTGAGATCATGCAGGCGCCGACCAACGTCAGCTGGGGAGGCGACGACATGTGCGATCTCTACATCGGCTCGATTCGTAGCGACTACGTCGTGCATGCCCGCTCACCGGTTCCCGGTGAGCGCCTGATTCACCAGCGCTGATGTCGCTTCGCTCCAGGCTCTGGCCTCGCGATCGGCTCGTCATCGCCCTGCTGCTGTATGTCATTTGGATCCCGTTCATCGTCGTGCTCATCAACTATGTGGACGACAACGCCGAGCCGCAAGCCGTCGCACAGGTTGAGTCCGAAGATGAGCCAGACGATTTCGCCGAGACGGTCGGTTGGACCTGGGGCGTGCTCTGGGTTGGCTACGCGGCGCTGGCCGCCTGGCTGGCCCGGATCAAGGGACGCGATCCCGTCCGCTGGGGCCTGGCCAGCCTGTTGACGTTCATCGCGCTCTTTCCCTTCCTCGCGGTCGCACCGGAGCGACGCCGCAAGTAGTTCGCCATCTGGCATACTGCGGATATCCCGACACACCCGATTCAGTGTGTCGCTCCATGCACCCGCGCGAGAGCGCACCATCACAACTGAAGGAACACACATGCACGATCTCGTCATTCGCAACGGACTCATCGTTGACGGCACCGGCGCGCCGGCACGCCAGGCTGATATGGCCATCGACGATGGCATCGTCTCCGCCATCGGGGAGGTCAACGACCTCGGCCGTGAGGAGATCGACGCCGCCGGGATGCTGGTCACGCCCGGATTTGTCGACATCCACACGCATTTCGACGGCCAAATCACCTGGGACCCGCTGCTCACTCCATCGTTCTGGCACGGTGTCACGACCGTCGTGATGGGTAACTGCGGCGTCGGCTTCGCGCCGGCCGCGCCCAATCGCCATGACTGGCTGATCGGTCTGATGGAGGGCGTTGAGGACATCCCCGGCTCGGCGCTCGCTGAAGGCATGGAGTGGGGCTGGGAATCCTTCCCCGAGTACCTTGACTTCCTCGACAACCTGCCCAAGGCCATCGATATCGGCACGCAGGTGCCGCACGGCGCTGTTCGCGCCTATGTCATGGGCGACCGCGGCGCTCGCAACGAGGACGCCAATCCCGAGGACATCCAGGAGATGGCGGCGATCGTCAAGGAAGGACTCGAGGCCGGCGCGCTCGGCTTCTCCACTTCCCGCACGCTGGCGCACCGCGCCATCGACGGTGAGCCGGTCCCGGGCACCTTCGCCGCCGAGGATGAACTGTTTGGCATCGGCCAGGCGCTCAAGGACCTCGGCACCGGCATCTACGAGGTCGC
>RKRS01000096.1 GCA_007571275.1 Dehalococcoidia bacterium | reverse complement strand
TGGCATCCCTGAGGATGACCCGCGTAACCCGGCCACCATCGCCGACAACGTCGGTGACAACGTCGGCGATGTCGCGGGCATGGGCGCGGACCTGTTCGAGTCCTACGTCGGCTCAATGGTCGCCACGATGGCCCTGGCGCTCACCGCAGTCGGAACCGGCGCGCTCGCTGGCTGGAGGGACGAACTGCTGGTTCTGCCGATGCTGATCGCTGGCATTGGCATCCTCGCCGCCGTCATCGGCACCTTCTTCGTCCGCACCGGCGAGCAGGCGGACCAAGGCCGTCTCCTCTGGGCGCTGCGTGCCGGCGTCTTCGGCGCCTCCGGATTGGTCCTGATCGGCGCGATCATCGCCATCGCCTTCCTCGACCTCGACTCGCTCGCCGGCGACAAGTGGAACCTCTTCTTCGCCATCCTCGTCGGTTTGATTGCCGGTCAGATCATTGGCACGGTCACCGAGGGCTACACCTCCTCCGAAGGCTTCAACCTCGGCGGCCGACGCTACTCGCCGACGGTCAACCTCAGCCAGCAGGCCGAATCCGGTACGGGACCGATCATCATTGGCGGCCTCAGCCTGGGTATGATGTCCACCCTGATCCCGCTCATCACCATCGTCGTGGCGATTGTGATCGCCTACGAGCTTGCCGAGTTCTACGCCGTCGCGCTAGCTGCGGTCGGCATGCTCGCTCCGCTCGGTGTCACGCTTGCCACCGACGCTTACGGCCCCGTCGCCGACAACGCCGGCGGCATTGCCGAGCAGGCAGGACTCGATCCGGAAGTGCGCGAGCGCACCGACGCGCTCGACCAGCTCGGCAACACCACCGCCGCGACAGGCAAGGGCTTCGCCATCGGCTCCGCCGCCCTCACCGCGCTCGCCCTGCTCGCGACCTACGCGATCACTGTCTGGGGTGACATCAGCTCCGCCGTCCTCAACCTGCTCGACTA
Organism: Dehalococcoidia bacterium; assembly: GCA_007571275.1. GTDB lineage: Bacteria > Chloroflexota > Dehalococcoidia > Bin125 > Bin125 > Bin125. The sequence continues at coordinate 6,642 of RKRS01000096.1, read as the reverse complement.
CAAAGTGCTGATCGGTCTGTTGATCGGCGCGTTGATGCCATTTGTCTTCTCGGCGCTCTCAATGGGCGCAGTTGGTCGCGCAGCTGAGTCGATGGTCCAGGAAGTGCGGCGCCAGTTCCGCGAGATGCCTGGCATCATGGACGGCTCACAAGACCCTGACTACGAGCGCGCCATCTCGATTTCAACCGATGGCGCGTTGCGCGAAATGATCATTCCCGGTCTGATCGCGGTCGTCGTCCCGATCTTTGTCGGCGCAGTGATCTCCGCCGAAGCTCTGGGCGGTCTGCTGATCGGCTCCATCGCCGCCGGGGCGATGCTGGCGCTGATGATGGCCAACGCCGGGGGTGCATGGGACAACGCCAAGAAGTACATCGAAGAGGGCAACTTTGGCGGCAAAGGCTCCGACGCCCATTCGGCCGCCGTCGTCGGCGACACCGTTGGCGACCCGTTCAAGGACACCTCAGGACCGTCGCTCAACATCCTGCTCAAGCTGATGTCGATCGTCGCCGTCGTCTTCGGACCGCTGTTCCTCTAATCCAAAACTCAACCTGCTGACAGATTCCTCTGTTGGGAGAGTGCGGAACACTCCATTTGACAGACTCCCCCCTCTGGGGGGAGTGCCGCAGGCGAGGGGGGGCTCCCTCGGTGACGGAGCCCCCTCAGCTGCTACGCAGCAGCTCCCCCAACGGGGAGCCATTGGATCTGTCCCCTCCAGAGGGGCGCCTGGATCAGTTTCTCTCGGAGGATGCAGACTGTTCCGCTGGTTCCGCTCGTTCGCGCATTTGAGCTTGCAGCGCGCGACCGGCGTTGCCGGTGGCGAGGATCGTCAGTACTCCGCCAATCAGTAGTCCCAGCATCAGTCCAATCAGAAACCGCATAAGACCTCTCCCGCATACGCTGACATTATCCCAACACGATACGACCGCCGATAGCCCCGCCAGGAAGGCGCGTGACCCATGACCGACGTTTCACTCGACACCCTCGTCTCGCTCTGCAAGCAGCGCGGCTTTGTCTTCCCCGCATCGGAGATCTACGGCGGATTCGGTTCGACATACGACTATGGTCCGTTGGGCGTTGAGCTGAAGCGCAATGTCAAAGAGCTGTGGTGGCGCTCAGTCGTGCGCGAGCGTTCGGATGTGGTCGGTATCGACTCGGCCATCATCCAGTCGCCCCGCGTCTGGGAAGCGTCGGGTCACGTGCAGAATTTCCACGATCCGATGGTTGACTGTCTCGAATGCAAGGGTCGCTTCCGCGCGGACCACCTCGAGGGTCCCGAGTGTCCGACCTGTGGGGTCACGGGTGCGTTCACCGAAGCGCGAGAGTTCAATCTCATGTTCCGCACACAGGTCGGTCCGGTTGCCGAGGAAGGCTCCGAAGCCTACCTCCGCCCCGAAACGGCGCAGGGCATCTTCATCAACTTCGAGAACGTGCTCACCTCAACGCGGCGTCGCCTGCCGTTTGGCATCGCTCAGCAGGGTAAGTCGTTCCGCAATGAGATCACCTTGGGCAACTTCATCTTTCGCACCCGCGAGTTCGAGCAGATGGAGATGGAGTACTTCGTTGCTCCCGATGAGTCGGACGAGTGGTACCACCGCTGGATCGACCTGCGCGAACAGTGGTACATCGAGCTCGGCATCAACCCCGACAACCTTCGCCGCGACGTGCACCCAACCGAGAAACTGTCGCACTACTCGGCCGGCACCACCGATCTCCAGTACCGCTACCCCTGGGGCTGGGACGAGATTGAGGGCATCGCCAACCGCACCAACTTCGATCTGACCCAGCACGGTCAGTCATCCGGCAAGCGACTGGAATACTTCGATCCGCAACGCAACGAGCACATCGTGCCGCATGTGATCGAGCCTGCCGCAGGCGTCGACCGCATCATGCTCGCGCTGCTCTGTGACGCCTACACGGTGAGCCCTGATGAGAAGGGGAACGACCGCACCGTCCTCGCCTTCCACCCCAGGGTCGCGCCGGTCACCGTCGCGGTGCTCCCGCTCTCGCGCAAGGAGCCGGTTGCCAATCTTGCCCGAGCGGTCTGGGAACAGCTGCGCCCGCACTGGACGACGCAGTACGACGACACCCAGTCAATCGGACGTCGCTACCGGCGTCAGGACGAAATCGGCACGCCGCTCTGCGTCACTGTGGATTTCGACTCGCTCGATGATCACGCCGTCACGATCCGTGACCGCGATACCCAGGAACAGGTTCGGGTCAACATCGACGAATTGACCGCTACGTTGCGCGGCCGACTCGGGTTCTAGCGCCGTTGCTGACTGAAGACAGACAGACGATCTCCGCGGGCTTCAACAAGCACAAGAACGCTGCCGAGGCAGGTAGCGCGCCACTCCAGTGCGCCTGACCCTGTTCGGCAGCGTCTCAATGTTTGAACCGTGCAGCGCCAGGACTATGGAGCGAGTTCGGCGACCTTCGCTCGCGCGGCGTCGGGGTCGTCGTACCACTCTGCGTTGATCTCGGTGAACGCCTGCCACTCGTCCGGTACGTCGTCCTCGGAGAAGATGGCGGTCACCGGGCAGGCCGGCTCACAGGCGCCGCAGTCAATGCACTCGTCCGGGGAGATGTAGAGCATGCGGTCGTCTTCATCCGCGTGGATGCAGTCCACCGGACAGACCTCGACGCAGGACTGGTCCTTCACGTCGATGCATGGTTCTGCGATTACATAGGTCATCGAGCCATCCTCTCATCCGCTCATCCTGCGTTACGCCGACAGCGACGCAACCGCGACTCCCTCACTTATAAGACTGCTCTCGCCTCTTCGCAATAGCTTGGCGAGTTTGCTGCAAACACTGGTTTTTATCGCTTCGGTCAGTCGGCGGAGCGACTACGAGGCGGCCGCGGCTCCGTCTGACGCGCGCCAGCCATGCTGCGCCAGGACATCGCGCAGAAAGTGCCCGGTGTAGGACCCTTGCGCGAGCGCCAGATCCTCGGGCGTCCCCGCTGCAACCACCCGTCCGCCGCGATCTCCGCCCAGTGGTCCGAGGTCGATAATCCAGTCGGCATTCTTGATCACGTCGAGATGATGCTCGATCACGACCACTGTATTGCCGCCGTCCACGAGTTGCTGCAGTACCTGCAACAGCGCTTCCACATCCGAGAACGAAAGCCCGGTCGTCGGCTCATCGAGTAGGTAGAGCGTTCGACCGGTCGAGCGCTTAGACAGCTCGGTGGAGAGCTTGATCCGTTGCGCTTCGCCGCCCGACAACGTCGTCGCCGGCTGTCCCAGCTTGATGTATCCCAGCCCGACCGCCTGCAGGGTTCGCAGCTTGCGTGACACTGTCGGATTCGCGTCGAACAGCGCCGCCGCCTCATCGACGGTCATGTTCAACACGTCCGCGATCGTGCGGTCCTTGTAACGGATTTCCAGCGCTTCGCGGTTGTAGCGATCGCCGTGGCAGACCTCACAGGGCACGGTCACGTCAGGCAGGAACTGCATCTCGATGGTGTTATAGCCGTCGCCCTTGCATGCCTCGCAGCGTCCGCCCTTGACGTTGAACGAGAACCGGCCAGGTTTGTACCCACGCATCCGCGACTCAGGCACCGAGGCGAACAGCTCGCGAACCGGGGTGAACAGCCCCGTGTAGGTCGCCGGATTCGAGCGCGGCGTCCGACCAATTGGCGATTGATCAATGTCAATCACCTTGTCGATTGCGGCAAGTCCCTCGAGGCCGCGCATCGCGCCGGGGCGCCGGCGCGCGCCGTGCAATTGCTGCGCGGCCGACGCGTGCAGCAGGTCATTGACCAGTGTGCTCTTGCCCGAACCGGAGACGCCCGTCACACAGATGAACGTACCCAGCGGGAAGCTCGCATCGATGTTGCGCAGGTTGTGCTCGCTGGCGCCGATCACGGTGATCTGGTCGCCGTTACCTGGACGTCGCTGAGCTGGCATCGGAATGCTGCGCCGACCGCTCAGATAGGCTCCGGTCATCGACTCCGCATGATCCATGATCGCCGAGGGTGGGCCCGCCGCCACAACCCGTCCGCCCGCCTCTCCGGCGCCCGGTCCCATGTCGACGATGTAGTCCGCGGCGCGCATGGTCGCTTCATCGTGCTCCACGATCAGAACCGTGTTGCCAAGATCGCGCAGGCGCTTCAGTGTACGGATCAGCCGCTCGTCGTCCAGCGGATGCAATCCAATCGAGGGTTCATCGCACACATACAGCACGCCCATCAACGACGACCCGATTTGTGTGGCCAGGCGAATCCGTTGGGCTTCGCCGCCGGACAGGGTTGCCGCCGCCCGGTCCAGGGTGAGATAGTCCAGCCCGACATCGACCAGGAATGTGAGCCGCTCACGAATTTCCTTCAAGATCTGCGTGGCGATCGCCATTTCCCGAGATGTCAGTGGGGTCTTGTCTCCACTCAGCCGCTGAGCCCAGCGCGCCGCCTCCGAGACTGACATGCGCGTCACGTCAACGATCGAGCGTTCGTCGACGCGTACCGCCAGCGATTCCGCCTTAAGACGCGCGCCGCCACAGGACGAGCAGGGCACCGCAGTCATGTAGCGCTCAATCTCCGATCGCGACCAGTCGGAATCCGTTTCCCGATATCGTCGGTCGAGGTTGTTGATCACGCCTTCGAACTGCGTCTCATAGCGGCGTTGTCGGCCGCGGTGGTTGACGAAATCGACCACGATTGGCTCGGGCAGTCCGTGCAGCACTGCATCAACCAACTCCTCCGGCAGTTCCTCGAACGGAGTGTCGGTCTGGGCGTCGAACTGCTCGAAGACGGCTTCGAGCATACGGCGGTGCCAGCCGGTGTTGGTGGTTGACCGTGACCATGGGGCGATTGCCCCATCGTCCAGGGACTTGGAATGATCAGGAATGACCAGCAGTGGGTCCACCTGCATCGTGACACCGAGCCCGGTGCACTCGGGACAGGCGCCGTGTGGCGAGTTGAAGGAGAATGAACGTGGCTCGATCTCGCCCAGCGCAAACATGTCGCGTGGACAGGCCAGCTGCTCCGAGAAGATCAGGTCATCATCAGCATCGAGCGGGCGAACACGCACGATACCGTCACCCAAACCCAGCGCCTGCTCAATCGAATCCGCCAGCCGATGAGCGAGGGCGTTGCGCTCCTCTTCTTCAACGTCATCTGTCGGTAGCGCCACACGGTCAATCACGATGTCGATCGTGTGGTTCCTGTTCTTTTCCAGCTCGATGTCATCGTCCAGTGACAGCACCTCGCCATCGACGCGCACGCGGACGAATCCTCGCCCACGCGCGTCCTGGAACACGCTCTTGTGCTCGCCTTTTCGATCACGGATCACTGGCGCCATGATCATCAACCGCCGACGTTCGCCCAGCGACATCACGGCGTCGACCATCTGTTGCACCGTTTGCTGGGCAATTGGGTCGCCACAGATCGGGCAGTGGGGGCGGCCGGCCCGTGCAAACAGCAGACGGAGGTAGTCGTAAATCTCGGTGACGGTGCCAACCGTCGAGCGCGGATTGCGCGAGCCGGTTTTCTGGTCGATGGAGATCGCCGGTGAGAGACCCTCGATATAGTCGACGTCCGGTTTCTCCATGCGGCCCAGGAACTGGCGCGCGTAGGCGGAAAGCGACTCGACGTAGCGTCGTTGTCCCTCCGCGTAGATCGTGTCGAAGGCCAGCGAGGACTTACCCGAGCCAGACAATCCGGTGATCACCACCAGCTGATCGCGGGGCAGCTCAACGTCGATGTTCTTGAGATTGTGTTCCCGAGCCCCGCGAACCGAAATCCGATCAGCAGGCACCTGATGCTCCCCAAGCTCCGCGCGGCCTCACCATTTCAGCCTAACTCAATCCCCACTCCGCCCTTCGCGCTATCCACCGCTTCCTATACTCGAACCATGCCGACTCACACCGCCGAATCTCAACGACAATCAGAAATGACCGCGCTTTCGCAGCCCGATGCGGGTGACGCCGAGAACCGCAGGCGCATCGTCATCTTCGACGCCTATGCGCTGATTTTCCGCGCCTACTTCGCCATGCAGCGGGCCAATCTGCGCACCACCGCCGGAGAACCGACCGGCGCAGTGCGTGGTTTCACGGCGACGCTGCTACACATCATCAATACCCTGGAACCGACCCATGCCGCCTTCGCCTTTGATGTCGATGATGGCGCCGTCTTCCGACGCGAGATTGATCCGAACTACAAGGCGCACCGTGATCCGATGCCAGAGGATTTGCCGTCGCAGATCCAGCGCTGCCGAGAGATCGCTGAGTCGTTCTCGGTTCCGATCTATGAGCAACCCGGGTTCGAAGCCGACGACGTTCTGGGCACGCTGGCCGACCAGGCCGTGGCAGCCGGATTTGACACCTGGATCTGCACATTGGACAGCGACCTGCTGCAGCTGGTCAACGAACACGTCTCTGTCTACCTCTACAACCCCTTCAAGGGCGAATACACCGCATACGACAGCCCAGCCTCGGTTCGTGCGAGATATGACGTTGAGCCGATCCAGATCATTGATTACAAGGCGCTGGTTGGCGACAAGTCCGACAACATTCCTGGCGTCAAGGGCGTCGGCAAGGTCGGCGCAATCAAACTGCTGAACCAGTTCAGCACGGTCGAACAGATCTATGCACACATCGACGAGGTCAAGCCGGCCGGCACCCAGAAGAAGTTGATCGCGGACCG
>RKRS01000236.1 GCA_007571275.1 Dehalococcoidia bacterium | reverse complement strand
CCAGTCGGCAGGGCCGCCAACCTGGACGAACGTGTGGCGACTCAGCGGCTCGGCGTGGAGCGCGCGTAGCTCCTGCATCAACGACTGCATGATCTGTGAACCGTTCACGAGCCGCCGTCCAACCTGGAGAGCATGAGCGGGCCGGCCGCGTCGATATCGCCGGCGCCCATGGTGATGATCAAGTCGCCAGGTTTGGCGTTCGCGGCTGCCAGCTCAGCGCCCTGCTCGACCGATCCGGCATGGATGGCGTTGGGCGCGACGATCTCCGAGGCCAGCTGATCTGAGGTCATTTCTTCACCGGTCATGGCGCGGGCCGCGTACGTATCAACGGTGTAGACGACATCAGCCCCAGCGAAACAGGTACGGAATCCGTCGATCAGATACGAGGTTCGCGTGTAGGTATGGGGCTGGAACAGGACAACAATGCGCCGATCCGGCCAACGCTGCCGCGCCGCCGCGAGGGCGGCCGCCACCTCAGTCGGATGATGGGCGTAGTCGTCAAGTACGACGACGCCCCGTGACTCGCCATGCAACTGGAATCGTCGATGAACGCCGTTGAACCCTGATAACGCCTCTGCTGCAGCGGCGCCGTCGAAACCGGCGGTTTCCAGAGCGGCCACGGTGATCGCTGCGTTTTGTCGTTGGTACTCGCCCGGTTGCTTCAGGCTCCCGCAGAGCGTCCGCGTCGGCGTCGCCAGTGCATATGCGTCATCGTCGGACGTGATTCGATAGTCGGCCGTCACCCGAGACGAACAGGTCACAAGCTGCACATCCGGCCGATGCGCCAGCAGCCTGTCAGCAATCTCGGAGGCGAGCGCTGAATCAATACCGACGACCAACGCGCCATCGGGTCGCAACGTGCTCACGTACTTGAGAAACGCTTCCTCGAGCGCTGACTGGGAACCGTAGTAGTCGAGATGATCAGGCTCACAGTTGGTCAGAACGGCCACGGCAGGGGTGTAGTGATGAAATGCCCGCCCATACTCATCGGCCTCGAGCACCATCCAGGGATCTGTGCCACGTTTGGCGTGGACACAGAAGTCAGGCGCTTCGCCGCCGATGACGTAGCCGGCATCGTGGCCGTTAGCGCGCATGGCGTATGCGATCATCGCGGTGGTCGTGGTCTTGCCGTGTGATCCGCCGACCGTGATCACTTCTCGCTGCGACGCGATTTCAGAGAGCAACTCAGCCCGTGTCTGCAGCGGAATACCCAGCTCGATGGCGCGGGCAATCTCGGGATGGGACTCGGGCACGGCGGCGGTGCGCACGACTTGCGTCGCGGTGGTGACATGGTGCTCGTTATGACCAATCAGCACTCGCGCGCCGCGCTCCCTCAGCGGTTGCAAAATCGGCGCGTCCGTGCGATCGCACCCAGATACGACGAGGCCATCGTCGAGCAGGATGTGCGCGAGGGCAGACATATGAATTCCGCCAATGCCAACGAAGTGAACGTTCAATGTCATCGTTACGTCACTTTGCCACACCGATGATCACTTCGGCAATGCGGCGCGCAGCGTCGGTTCGGCGAAGTCTGAGCATCGAGTCGCGCATCGATTGCAGACGTTCGCGGTCGGCCAGAAGCCCCATCACCAGATCGAACAGGTCGTCGGTCAGACGCTCATCTTCCAGGACGACCGCTCCGCCGGCGTCGGCAAGCAATGCTGCGTTGAAGCGTTGGTGTCCGCCTGCCTCGCCTAACGGCGCGAGCACAGCGGGCAACCCTGCCGCGGGGTACTCACCCATCACAGAAGCGCCGGCTCGAGATACCGCCAGATCGCAGGCGGCCAGCGCGAGCGGCATTTCTTCGGACATGTAGGAATAGAGCCGATAGCGAGACTGCAGCTTCGCGGGTAACGCCTCACGCAGCTTCGACAGGCGATCGAAGTCGTTCCGTCCCGAGATGTGAATGAGTTGGGTCCGCGACAACATCTGCTCGAGATGCTTAGCGACGCAGTCGTTGATCCGCTGGGCGCCGCGGACAGCGCCGGTGACCAGCAGCGCCGACCCGCCATTGAGTTGGAAGTGCGCGCGAGCCAGCGGCTTGTCCAGATCGTCGAAGCCGGGCCGCAGCGGGTAGCCGGTCACGACCGCCTTGCCTGCGCGGTAGCGCTCGGTGGAGCGCTGGTGGGTGACGCAAATCTTGCTGGCGAAGGGAGCGAGCGCGCGCAACGTCCAGCCTGGCTCAATATCGGGCTGAAGCAAGACGATCGGCCGTCGAGCTAACCATGCCGCGACTCCGACCGGAGCGGACACGTACCCGCCGGTCAGAAAGACGACGTGCGGTCGGTAGCGAAGCATCAGCGCGAGCGCATCGAGCACGCCGGTTGCGGTCGCGCCCAGCGAGAGCAGCTGCGAGAACGCATTGCGCCCGCGCAGCGCTCGCGCTGAGATCGTCGAGTAGGGCAATCCGGCTTCTACGGCAAGTTCCGACTCGATGCCATCGGCGGTGCCGGCGAAGCGAAACTTAACGCGGTCGCCACGTTCTTCGAGGGCGTTGCGCAGTGCGTCGGACACCGCAAAAGCGGGAAAGACGTGGCCGCCCGAACCGCCGCCGGCAAGCAGGATTCGCATCGCGCTCATCAAGTACCGTCCCCGCGTCCACCGTGGAAGAGAGAGATGGTCGGCCGTTTGGTCTCGCTCATCGGCGCGACATCACGAGTCGGCCGCTGATCATGGAGCGGCGGGTCAGCTGCTTTGGGCATCGTCCCGCGACCGTGTCGAGAGATGGAGACGAGGATGCCGGCAGCAGCCATTGATGCGATCAACGCCGAGGAACCAAAACTGAGGAACGGCAGCGGGATGCCCGTCAGCACGATGGTGCGCGTTACGCCGGCAACGTTGAAGAATGCCTGCAACGCGAACCAGGCGACGATGCCAAAGGCGAGGAGTGTCCCGAATCGATCCTCGGCCCGCATCCCGGCCCGGATGCCGCGGTAGATCAGCAGAGCGAAGACCGAAAGCACGATCAACCCGCCGAGGATGCCCGTTTCCTCGCCGATGATCGCAAAGACGCCATCGGTGTGGGCAGAGGGAACGTAGAAGAACTTCTGTCGCGAAGCGCCCAGCCCTACTCCGGTGAGTCCGCCGGAGCCGAGTGTTGAGACGAGATTGATGATCTGGAACCCGGCTTCCTGAGCCACCTCCTCGGCGTTAAAGAAGGCGCGGATGCGCTCCATGCCATATCCGGCGACGACGACGATGGCAAAGAGCACGGCGGAACCACCGGCCAGCAGTATCGACATGTGACGGATCGTCGCGCCGCCCAGAAAGAACATGACCACACCGATGCAGGCAATCGCAGCGAAGGTGCCGAGGTCGGGCTCGAGCATGAGCAGCGCGCCAATGACGCCGATGATCAGGCAGAAGGGAACCAGGCCAAGCGGAATGCGCTTGATGTCGTCACCCTTGGCCGCGAGCCAGGCGGCGATGTAGATGCAGACCGCCAGCTTGGCAAACTCGGATGGCTGCAGCGCCGGCAGCGAACCAATCTGAATCCAGCGCTGGGCGCCGTTTTCCTCATGTCCGACGCCGGGAATCAGGACCGCGGCCAGCAGCGCTAACGAGACCCAGATGATCGGCGACGAGAGTCGTTGCCAGATGCGGTAGTCGATGCGGGCCAGAAGAATGAAGGCGACCAGGCCAATGCTTGCGCCGATCAACTGGCGAGTAGCGAAGTATCGCGTGTTGCCGTGCAGCTCCTGAGAGATGGCGAATGAAGACGAGAAGACGAAGATCAGGCCGATAAAGACCAGCGCCATCACCGATCCGATCAGCACCCAGTCCGGGGGAGACGCAGGGCGTCGCAGGCGTCGGATGACACGCTGCCCGACCGTGAAGTCATCATCCGGGCGGAGCTTCCCGGTCGAGCGAGGAGTTGGCACTCGAACTCGACCCAGAACGCCCAATGATCCCGGCGACGCCTCAGGAACGGCCGCTCGCTCAGTGCTCATCCGACGACCTCCTGGTCTCCGCCCACTCATGAACGAGGTCGCGGAAGTGTTGCCCACGGGATTCGAAGTTGGGGTAGGCGTCGAATGACGTCCCGCCAGGCGACATCAGTACTGCTTCACCTGATTGGGCATGATCGGTGGCCTGGGCGAATGCCGACGCAAACGCGCCGGCATTCGTCGCTTCGACGCCGCGCCGCGAGAGCCAGGCCGTCCATTCAGGCGCGGCTTCACCGAACAGCACGACCCGTCGAACCTGACGCTTCAGCTCCTCGAGGAGCGGATCAAGCGGTAACTGCTTGTCGCGCCCGCCCAACATCAAGATCAGCGGACCGTCCGTGGCCTTGAGCCCGGCCAAGGTTCGTTCAGGCGTCGTCGCGATTGAGTCATTGATGAATCTGACATTGTTGATCTCGGCGACCAACTCGAGGCGATGTGGAACGCCGCTGAACGTTCTCAGCACGTCGGCGGCGACGTCATCCGGCACGAGCCCGCCCACGATGGCGAGCGCCGCCAGGGCGTTGCGCAAGTTGTGTTCGCCGGGAAGCAAGATGTCCTCGACGGGCATCACCGGACGGTCGTTGCGGAAGATGTGCGCTCCATCGCTGCGGACCGTGCAGCACGACGGCGTCGACGGCGCGCCGATTCCGAACCAGCGCTGGCTGGCCTCAGTCCGACATACGGCCGCGCTGGCAAGTGGATCGCCGAACGGCAACACCACGATGTCGCGGGCGGACTGGTACTCGACGATGCGGTGTTTCAGTTCCTGGTATTCAGCCCAACTGAATTGATCCAGGTGATTTCTGGTGATGTTCAGGAGCGCGGCTCGCTCTGGGCTGCGTGTTGTCCGCAGGAGCTGCGTATGCGAGATCTCGGCGACCACCGTGCCCTCAGTAGAGATATCTGGCAGCTGACCGAGTAGCCCTCGGCCGATGTTGCCGCCCAGATGACATGGGATCCCGGCCGCCTGGAGCATCAGGTGCGTCAGCGTCGTGGTGGTCGTCTTGCCGGCGCTGCCAGTGATGCCAATCACCGGCGCGGGACAACGCTCGAGGAAGACCTGCATCGGTCCGTACACGGGGATGCCACGTCGATCCGCCTCAACGAGTAGCGGCAGCTGATAATGCACTCCTTGACTGGCGATCACGCCGTCGACCTGGTCAAGTACTGACAGGTCGTCCTGCGAGCGGTCTGCCCGTTCCGGATTGCGGTCGACCCGGATAATGTCCGCTCGCTCGCGCTCGAGGAACTGCAGCGCGTCCCGCCCCTCGATCCCGAGACCGACGACGGCGATCCGTTGACCGTTGAAGCTTGTTGGTGCCTCGCTGGGAACAGGCAGCGTCACTTGGGTACCTGCAAGGCCAGGGCGATGCCCAGGATGCCGCCAGCCATGCCAATCAGCCAGAAGCGCGTGACAATCTGTGGCTCGGACCAGCCGCCCATCTCGAAGTGATTGTGCAGCGGCGCCATGCGGAAGACGCGTCGCCCCTCGCCGCTGCGACGTCGGGTCCATTTGAACCAGCCGACCTGGACGATGTCGGACGCCGCTTCGAGCACGAAGACGATGCCGATCACGGGGAGCAGCAACCAATGGCCGGTCATTAGCGCGATGATCGCCAGTGTGCCGCCCAGCGCCATCGCGCCGGTGTCGCCCATGAAGATCCTGGCCGGATGCGCGTTGAACCAGAGAAACCCGAGCAACGCGCCGACAGTGGTAAAGGCGAACCGAACCAGGAAGTCCTGCTCCTGGCCAACGGCGATCACGCCAAACGATGCGATGGCGATCGCGCCCGTGCCGCCGCAGAGCGTGTCGAGACCGTCAGAGATGGCCACCGAGATGATCGTCGCGAAGACGGTCACCGCCGCAATCACGATGTAGACCGGACCGAGCGAAAACTGTCCGGCCCAGGGCACATTGAGTGACTGGACATCGAGCGCGAAATAGAGAACCAGGCCAACCGCGACCGAGAACAGCGCGAGCAGGCCAAACTTCAGCTTCCAGGTCAGTCCCGCCTGCACGCGGCCAATGAGCGTGCCGAGATCATCGACGTAGCCGAGCGCGCCCAGCGCAACGATGCCGACCAACGGCAGGAGGATCGACCAACGGTCGCCCTCGACCAGATTGGTGGCGATGGTCAGGATCACGATCGGAACGAGGAAGATCAGGCCGCCCATCGTCGGCGTGCCAGCCTTCACCATGTGGCTGGCCGGACCCTCGTCCGAGATGGATTTGCCGGCGCTGCGCTGTTGCAACCAACCGATCAGCAACGGACCCACAAACAGCGCACAGGCGAAGGCGATCCCGGCGGTGCCTAGCGAGAACGTCGTCACGAGGCCGCCAGCCTCTCCACGACGGCCTCGAGGTGCATGGCGTGTGACGCTTTAATCAGCACGGTGTCGTTGGCCGTCAGTGAGTGTCGCAGGATGTCGGCTGCCTGTCCCGGCTCTGCCACCCAACAGGCCTGAGCGTGTCCCGCCTCGCGCGCCGACTCCACGACCTGCCGCGATCGCGCGCCGACGCCGATCAACCAGTCACAGCGATCGGCTGCATATATGCCGAGCGCCTGATGCGCCGCCTGCTCCTCCGTGCCGAGCTCGAACATGTCGCCGAGCAGGGCGATGCGCCGCGGCTGGCAATCGGTCAGCAGATCCAGCGCAGCCTGCATCGAGAGCGGCGCGGCGTTGTAGGAATCGTCGATGATGGTCGCACCGTTCCAGGCAGTGCGCCGGGCGAGACGTGATCCCGGCTGTAGATGCCGCAACGATTCCGCAATCTCGGTGAGCGTGAGTCCGGCGCGTAGTCCGACGGCCGAGGCGGCCAGCGCGGTCATCGCTTGATGAGTACCGACCAGTGGCGTCTGCAACCTGACCCGCTCGTGACTGTGGGAGTCGTGGAGGGTGAATTCGATACCGTCAAACCCTTTGCTCACGACATTCGATCCGCGCAGATCGCAATCGGAACCGAATCCGTAGGTCAGGACAGCGGCCCGCGTGCGGCTCGCCATCCGTCGCACGCGTGGATCGTCGCCGTTGAGGATCGCGAGCCCGTGCTCGGGCAGTGATGCCGGCAGCAGACCCTTGATTCGCTCGGTGTCGGCGATGCTGCCGAAGCGCTCAAGATGGGTTGGTCCAACGTTGGTGACGATGCCGAGATCGGCCTTCGCCGAACTGACCAGCAGCTCCATCTCTGCCTGTGAGTAAGGCCCGATCTCGATCACCGCCCATTCGGCATCAGGTTCAATGCCGAGCAGCGCAATCGGCAGCCCGATGTCGCCGTTGAAGTTGCGCGGCGACTGATGGGTCGGAACGTGCTGGCGGAGCAGTTGGAACGTCGCCTCGCGCAGGGTGGTCTTGCCCACACTGCCGGTGATACCGACGACCTGCGCTGTCACCCGATTGCGCCAGCGACGTCCAGCCTCCTGGAGCGCGAACAATGGATCCGCGACGACGAACATGGCTGGTCCGCGCAGGCCGGACGCTTCAGAGACCATCGCCGCTGATGCGCCGCGCTGGAGCGCATGGTCAACGAACTGATGACCATCCAGGCGTTCGCCTCGCAGCGCGACGAACAACGAACGCGGCGACGCCTCACGAGAGTCAATCACGATTTCTGAGAACGGCTCATCGCTCGTGTCGGGCTGATTGAGCAGCTGCTCATCCAGAAGCTGAGCCAGGTCGTTGGAAGAGATCATTCGTCCGCTTCCTCAGATTGCTCATCGTTGTCATCTTCGACGTCTGTCTCAGCTGGGGGGTTCCCGTCTGGCGAGTCTTCCGAGTCTTCATCCTCAGCGTTGACCTCGGCGGTCAGCGCGGCCTGTTCCTCTTCGCTCTCTTCTTGTTCCTGCCCTTGCTCAGCGTCCGGATCCTCGGTCGGCGCGGTCTCCCAGTCGCCCGGATCGGCGACATAGGCAGTCGGCGGAACCCCAAGGTATGGGAGCACCTGAGGCATCAGCTCCGCGAAAATCGGCGCGGCGACGATCCCGCCGAAGATCTCGCCCTGGGGGCGATCAATACGAACCAGGACGACCACGCGCGGGTCGTCAGCTGGGGCAAAACCGACAAATGAGGCGATCGATTCATCCTCGAGATAACCACCTGCCTCAACGACATCCGAAGTGCCGGATTTCCCGGCGATCGGCCAACCATCAACCTGGGCCGGGTGCCCCACGACGCCATCAACGACCGCCTGCATCATCCAGGTCAGCGTTGCCGCGGTCTCTTCACTGATCGCGCGCGGGGCGGTGCGGGGCTCGAATCGCTCGACGCCGTCATCGGTGATCATGGCCGTGACCAGGCGGGGGCGGATCGGTTGGCCGCCGCGTGCGATGGTCGCGTACGCCTGCACCATTTGCAGCGGCGTGACGGCGATGCCCTGGCCGAACGAGTCGGTGGCGAGCTGCGCCGGCGACCATCGGATACTGGAGGAGTCGGTGACCACGCCGCCGATCTCACCGGGCAGCCCTGATTGCGTGGTGTCGCCGAAGCCGAACTTGTAGAGGTATGCATAGAACGCCTGGGCGCCCAATTGCTGCGCCACCCAGACCGACCCGGTATTGAGCGAACGTTGCAGGATCTGGGTCATCGTCTGCTCGCCGTGGTAAGCGAGGTCGAAGTTCTTGATCGTGCGGTCCTCCACGACGACGGCGCCTGTATCGAGAAAGGTGGTGTTGGGCGAGACGATGCCGGCATCCAGGGCGGCGGCCATCGTGACGACCTTGAAGGTCGAACCCGGCTCGTAGATATCGGAGGCGGCGCGTGAGCGGAGCAAGGCCATCGACTCGGGCAGATTCAGGTCGATCCGCTCCGGGTCGTATGTCGGCAACGAGGCGAGGGCGAGAATGTCGCCGTTGTTTGGGTCCATCATGATGATGTGCCCGCCCTGCGCGTCCCACAGCTGCACATACTTGAGCAGCGTGGTTTCGGCCAGCCACTGCAGGTTGCGATCGATGGTCAGGACCAGGGTCGCGCCTTCCTGATAGGGCAGCTCACGCGGGGTTTGGAAGGGAATCGGATGGCCGAGACCGTCAACTTCCTGTACCAACAACCCGGCTTGCCCGGCCAACACTTCATCGAGTTGATACTCCAGTCCGGCGAGTCCCTGTTCGTCGCGGCCGACCAGGCCGATGACCGGCGCCGCCATCGAGCCTTCGATGTAGCGGCGTGATGATGTTTTACGAACCTGGACACCGTGCAGGGACTCCGCGTGGATCTGGGCGCCGAGCGCATTGGACAGGCCATAGGCAATCAGCGCGTCGTGACCGCCCGCAGCGGCAGTCTGGGCGGCCAGCGCCAGGACGCGCGACTCGGACTCGCGCAACAGCTCAGCGAGACGACGCGACGCGTCGGTAGGCTGGAACTGGGAACGCGCCCAGAGTCGTGTATCGACGTGCACTTCCCAAGCGTCAATTGAGGTGGCGAGCGGGAATCCGTTGCGGTCGAGAATCGCGCCGCGCGGGCCCTTGGTCTCGATCGCCCAGGTGCGGTCGGCGTACGCCTCGTGATATCCGTGGTCGACGACCTGGATCATGACCAAACGAACGACCACGATCACGGCGAGCCCGATCAGCAGCGCGATGACTGCTCGGATCCGCCATGTGGAGACGGATTCAAACCCGCTGCCCGACGACGAACTCGCCAACGCCCTGTCCTTTCGTCGTCGGCCTCTATTCGAAAATCAATACGTCGAAGATCGCGCCCCAGACAGCCTGATCCAGCAGTGGCCAGGACTCGGCGTCGCCATCGCCTGATCGGTCGGCGGTGGGCGCGAATCTGGACGGCAGGACCCGAGCGGGGGGAGGTTGCTCGACATCGAGCACCACGGTCGGACGAGCGGGAACCATGTTGAACCGGAGCTCGGCTTGCTGCTTGATTCGCGCCAACGAGCCGAGCTGCCCGACATGCGCGGCGAGTGATCGGATCTCGGAATCCAGCCGCTCCCGTTCCGCTTCCAGCGCTCGTAGCTCCGTCGCGCTTTCCGTCACGCTGGACGCGCGGACTACCGGCAGCGCAGCGGCGATACAGAGTCCAACCACCGCGAGCCAGGCCCAGGCCGGCATCCGGCCGGCGTATCGAGGCCGTCGCGGCAGAACCGGTCGCGGCAGCGCGTGGTGTGCGTCACTCGCTGCTGATGTGGGCAGCGAGGCGTCGAGCGTCGTGGTCGGCTTGGCGGTCGTCACCGGAACGCTGCTCGCCAGCCCGAAGTCCCGCGGAGCTCCAGGTAGCGGCGGGACGCCGAGGCGCCTGGCTCGTCGTTACGGCAAGTCAACCGGCGCTGATCACACTGTGTTGAAACACAAGTACAGTGTGATTGAGCGATCCGTACTCCGAGCGCGTTTGCTTGGAAATCGTTGAGCGGACCGTGCGCGCAGACAAGGGGACGTGGTCCACGATCGTCATGGCCAATGACCACGCGCAACCGTGATCCAGTGGTTTGGCGGCGGGGCTTCTCCTTCACTGTAGTGGCTGTTAGGTAGTCCCCTGCACACGATCCGCTCAACGATTTCCAAGCGCGATCCATCCGCTCGCGACGCTCCAACGCTGTGCTGTGGTTGTAAGGGCGCCGACGAGGCATCAGATTGCCTCCGCAGCACGTAGGCGTGCGCTGCGCGCACGTGGGTTGCGCTCGATTTCAGCCGCCGATGGTCGCAGTACCCGACGAGTCAACGTGCGGAATGCCGGCGCCGATCCCGAGGACTGATCCCGCAGAAACCGCTTGACGATCCGGTCCTCGAGCGAGTGGAACATGATCATGACCAGCCGCCCGCCGAGTCGAAGAACGCTGCGCGCCTGCGAGAGAAACTCGGCCAGGCGCTCGAGCTCGCGGTTGACTTCCAGACGAATCGCCTGAAACACGCGAGTGGCCGGATGCACGCGTGACCCCGGTCGGAACCCGACGGCGTCGACCACGGCTTGCGCCAGCTCCGTGGTCGTCTCGATTGGCCGCTGACGGACGATAGATCGCGCAATTCGGCGTGAGCGACGCTCTTCGCCGTAGTCAAAGATCAGATTGGCCAGGTCAACCGCTGGCCACTGATTGACGATCTCATAGGCCGTGGTTGTCTGAGTCTGATCGAGCGGTCCCAGCTGCATGTCGAGCGGCCCCTCGCGCTGGAACGAGAACCCGCGTGCGGGACGATCCAGCTGCAACGAGGAGACGCCGAGATCGCATAGCACGCCATCGAGCGGCGTAAACGAAGCGTCGACCGCAACCTGCGCCGCGGCATCGAGCCAGGCGCGACGCAATTCCACGCGTTTGCCAAATGCTGCTAAACGGCGCGAGGCCGCAGCCAGAGCTTCGGGGTCGGCGTCGGTACCGAGCACCCGACCGTCCGGTTGCGAAGCGTCAAGCATCGCCCCAGCATGGCCGCCCAACCCCAGCGTGGCGTCGAGGTAGCGACCGCCGGGCTTGACGTCAAGCATGGCCAGCGCTTCGTCCAACATGACCGGCATGTGCTGCGGCGCACTCGGCATCAGGACTCGTCCATCCGCTTCGATGCATCGATCGCATCGGCCAGATCCTGCAGCAGCTCGGCGTATGTATCGTCGATCTCCGCCTGCTCCGCTTGCCAGGCGTCGGCGCTCCAGATCTCGAGATAGTCGCCCATCCCGATGATCACCGTGGCGCCGCTGAGCGCCCGTTCCTCGCGCAGTTGCGGTGGAATCAGAATTCGGCCCTGCCGGTCGATATCGACACGCCGCACCCGGCCGAAGAAGCCGCGCGCCAGTCGTCGCGCTGACGGTCGCCGCTTGTCGCTCACCGTGCGGACCTGCTTTTCCGCCGCGTAGCCTTCGGGCGTATAGAGCTCGAGTTGTCCGTCCGGGCCGGGCAGCAGATAGCCACCGTGCTCGAACAGTCCACGGTATGTGGACGGAATCGCCAGACGACCACGGTCGTCCAGACGGTGTTCGTACTCCCCGGTGAACTCGACGCTCGCCAACTGAGGTGCCCTGATTGCTTTCCATGTTCACGTTATGCCGCTTGTCCCACTTCTCCCCATCCAGCCGAAGCAATGGCACTGTATGCACATAACCAGAGGCATTTCAAGACCATAATCAGGGGATCAGCGCCCAGACATGGGCTATCCACAGATCGTTCCACCATGCTTCCCCAACCCTCCGATCATCGTGCAAATTGTGGACAATACTGCCAGAGCGCGGGCTTGAAAATTCGAGCCTGACCAGATAGGAAACCAGGCGAGATGCAAGCATTCACGGCCGCCGTGCTGACGCTCTCCGATCAAGGGGCGGCGGGACGGCGAGAGGATCGTTCAGGGCCGGTCGTACGTCAACGGCTCGCTGATCTGGGCATCACGGTCAGCGACCACGCCTTGCAGTCGGACGACCCCGAAGCCATCGTCGAGCGGTTGCAGGCATGGGTGTCTGAGGGCATTCAGCTGATCGTCACGACGGGCGGCACCGGCTTCGGACCGCGCGACCGCACACCCGAGGCCACGCGGCGGGTGATCGAACGGGACGCGCCCGGGCTGGCCGAATTGATGCGAGCCGCAGGCCTGCGGCAGACGCCCATGGCAGCGCTCTCCCGAGGCGTCTGTGGGATCGCCGGGAGCACGCTGATCATCAATCTGCCCGGCTCCGAACGCGCCGTCCGCGAAAATCTCGACGCGCTCGAGCCAGTGTTGCTCCATGCATTACAGCTGATCAGCGGGGATACCGAACATTCCTGACGACGGCGGTGATGACGCGCCTACACTGACGGTAATGGCCAAGCGCACTCTCTCCCGTTCCATCGCCGTCGCGCGGCAGCGTCTCGACACCGAGCGCGGCGCTGTCGTCAAGGACTGGGGCGGACGCCTGCCTGTCGCGCTGGTCTATCCGAACAGCTACTACCTCGGGATGTCGAACCTCGGGTTGCAGACGATCTACGGGCTGCTCAATCACCGATCCGACGTCGTCTGCGAGCGCGCCTTTTACGATCCCCCACACAAGTCTGAACGTGGCGATGATCCATCGTTGGGGCCCGTCACGATTGAATCGCAACGACCGCTGGCGGATTTCCCGATCGTCGCCTACACGCTGACGTATGAGATTGACTACTACCACGTCGTGCGTTCGCTACAGGCGGCGCAGCTCGAGCCGCTGAGCGTCAATCGCGATGACGGCGACCCGCTGATCATCGCCGGCGGCGCAGCGGTCATTACCAACCCCTTGCCGTTGGCCGACTGTTTCGATGCGTTCGTGATTGGCGAAGCTGAACCGATCCTCGAAGAGCTCGTCGACACGTTGGCTGAGTACGCATATCACCCACGCGCGGATCAGCTGGACGCGTTAGCGAAGATTCCCGGTGTGTTCGTTCCCGCGCGCGGGGCGGATGGCGGGGTCGAGCGGCAATGGGTGCGCGATATCTCGACAACCGAGGCGATGTCGCTCGTCCTGACTGACGAGACCGAGTTCAGCCAGATGACCCTGATTGAGGCCGCTCGCGGTTGCGGGCGCGGCTGCCGATTCTGCATTGCCGGCTATGTCTTCCGTCCGCCGCGATATCGTCCGCTGGAGTCGCTGCTCAATCAGGTGCGAGAGGGACTCAGACACAGCAACCGCGTCGGATTACTGGGCGCAGCCGTGGCCGACCATCCCCAGCTCGCCGAGTTGGCGGTCGAAGCCGATCGGCTTGGCGGGCGCGTCTCGGTGTCGTCGCTCCGTGTCGACAACCTTGCTCCGCAACTGCTCGATGTATTGTCGCGCGGTGGTACACGAACCGTCACGCTGGCGCCCGAGGCTGGTTCGGAGCGGATGCGACAACGGATCAACAAGGCTGTCTCGGAGGAACAGATCATTGAAGCTGCTGAGAAGGTGGGCGCCGCCGCGATGAGTCGGCTCAAGCTCTACTTCATGATCGGTCTGCCTGACGAAGAAGATGAGGATGTTGAGGCGATGGCCAGGCTTGGGCTCGCGATCAAGCAGCGGCTCGATGCGCACGGTCACGGTACCGAGCTGGTCATGTCGGTCGGGCCACTCGTGCCCAAACCTGCCACCGCCTACCAGGGATTGGTCCAGTCGGAGGCCGGGCTGGTCAAGCATCGACAGCAGATCCTGCAATCGGCGTTCCGCAAGACCGGTATCCGCCTGCGCGGTGACAGCCCAACCTGGGCTCGGATCGACGATATCTGCTCGCGCTCAGACCAACGTCTGGCGCACGCGATCCTCGAGATGGAAGCGCCCTCGGCTCGTGAATGGCTGCGGGCCGCAGCTGAGTGGAACCTGGACGGTCCATTGCCGTGGGGCAGTGGACCTGAGCCGTGGTCGGCCGTCGAGACCGGCATCACCGCGCGCTTCTTTGAGCGCGAACTGTCCAAGCACCGACGCGAGAAGGCGACAATCGCCTGCCCGCCGCCCGAGATCGGTTGCAACATGTGCGGCGTCTGCGGAGGCAACGAGATTCCCTCATACTCCCCCACGCTCGTACCAATCGAAGCGGTTGCAGGTAGTTGATGTGTCGATTGCCAAGAACCTGCGTCGAGTCAATGCGCAGATCGCCGAGGCCTGCGAACGCGCCGCTCGCGATCCGTCCGCGGTCAGGCTGATCGCGGTCTCCAAGACCTTTCCTACGGAAGCGATTGCCGAAGCAGCATCGTACGGACAGCAGGACTTCGGCGAGAACCGTGTGCAGGAGGGACTGGCCAAACTCGACCAACTACCACAGCTCGCTGTGGATGTCGATCTGCACCTCATCGGTCACCTGCAACGCAACAAGGCGCGACATGCCGGAAGTTTCGCCTCGGTACAGTCGGTCGATAGCGTTCGCCTGGCCGAGGCGATCTCGCGGAGACTCGATCGAGAGTTGCCGATCCTGCTGGAGGTCAACGTCGGCGAGGAGCCGACCAAAGCAGGATTTCGAGTCGAAGCAGTCCCGGCCGCCTTCGCCCGGATCAGGACGTTGCCGAACCTGCGCGTCGAAGGTCTGATGACGGTTGCGCCCGAAGTCGCCGACCCTGAAGACGTACGCCCGGTCTTCCGTGTGTTGCGTCAGCTTGCCCAGCAACTGGAACTGCCCGAACTCAGTATGGGTATGTCCAACGACTACGCTGTAGCCATCGAGGAAGGCTCCACGATGGTCAGAATCGGACGCGCCATCTTTGGCAGCCGCAGCGAGCATCCAGGATGACGCGGATTGCGGTCATCGGCGGCGGAACCATGGGCGCGACCTTCATCCGCGCGGTAACCAACGCCGGCCTGATCTCGATGGACGAGCTGACCGTCTGTGAAGTGGTCCCGCAGCGACGCGACTGGCTTGAGTGCGAGTTCGCCGGCATCTCGGTGACTGGCGTCCAGGCGGAAGCGGTCGACTGCAGCGAAATCATCTATCTGTCCGTCAAGCCCCAGGACCTGCGTTCTCTCAACAGTGGCGGCGAGACAGCCGCTCGCCTGTTGATTTCGATCCTCGCCGGCTCGACGATCGCCGATGTGCGCGCCTCGACCGGAGCGGAGCGCATCGTCCGCGCGATGCCAAACACGCCCGCGCAGGTCGGCAAGGGCTTCACCGCATGGACAGCGACCGACAGCGTGACCAACAGCGAACGCGAGCTGGTCAGTCGGTTGCTGGACACGATGGGTGAACAGCTGTACGTCTCCGACGAAGCGACGATCGACAAGATCACAGCCGTCTCGGGCAGCGGCCCGGCCTATGTCTTTCTGATCATCGAGGCCATGATCAACGCAGCGGTCAACATCGGCCTGCGCCCCGACGACGCGCGTCGCATGGTGCTACAGACCGTCAGTGGCTCGAGCGAGTTTGCCCAGCAGTCAGACCAGCATCCGGCGGTGCTCAGGGATATGGTGACATCACCGGGCGGCACGACGGCGGCCGGACTTCGAGTACTGGAACAGCGCGCCGTCCGCGCGGCGCTGATCGACGCGATCGACGCAGCACATCAACGAGCTGAAGAACTGGGGCGACAATGGACGTAGTTCTGCAGGTCATCGGATACACGATCTACATCTACTCATTCATTCTGCTGGGTCGAGTGCTGATGAGCTGGGTACCGATGTTCACCAATCGTCCGCTCGATCCCTACAACCCGCTGGTCAAGTTCCTGCTCGACGTGACCGAGCCGGTCTTGGCTCCGCTGCGCCGCTATCTGGTGATCGGCATGATCGACCTTTCGCCACTGGTCGCTCTGATTGGGCTGCAAATTCTTGCTAACGCCTTGCTGAGCAGCGCTTAATCAGATTCTGCATCTTTTCTAGAACGCATGCTTGACTTTCCTTGTCGGAGTCGGATAACGTGCGCAGCACGGACGTTCGCACTTTGTCATCGCGTCCGACAGGAAAGCGCATACCATGGCATCTGCCAAGACCGACAACAGCATCAAGCTCGTCGCTCCGGCGAGTGATACACAAGAACCACTGCCCATGACAACCACCAATGAACCCCCGCCCGCCGTTACCGAGCTACTTGGCGACATGGAGCGGCGTTTCGGAGAAGGCGCGCTGATGCGGCTCGGCGACGCAAGCGCCCGCCTGAGCGTTGACGGCATTCCCACCGGCGCCTTGTCGCTCGATGTCGCACTCGGCATCGGCGGCCTGCCTCGTGGCCGCATCGTTGAGATTTACGGTCCAGAATCAGCCGGCAAATCGACAGTGGCGCAGCATGTGATCGCCGAGGCGCAACGACTGGGCGGCCAGGCCGCGTACGTCGACGTTGAGCACGCGCTCGATCCCGAGTTTGCCGCGCGACTCGGGATTGACGTCTCGCAACTGCTCATCGCCCAGCCCGATACAGGCGAGCAGGCGCTGGAGATCGCCGAAGCGCTGGTGCGCAGCAACGCCATTGACGTGGTGGTCGTCGACTCGGTCGCCGCGCTTGTGCCCCGAGCAGAGATCGAGGGCGAAATGGGCGATGTGCAAGTCGGCCTGCAGGCGCGTCTGATGTCGCAGGCGCTGCGCAAGCTGACCGGCGTCGTATCACGCTCCAAGACAGTCTTGATCTTCATCAATCAGCTGCGCGAGAAGGTGGGCATCGTGTTCGGCAATCCCGAGACGACGCCTGGCGGTCGCGCGCTCAAGTTCTATTCATCGGTCCGAATCGAACTGCGTCGGGCCGAGACGCTCAAGGACGGACAGCTGGTGATTGGCTCGCGAGTCAAGGCCAAGGTGGTCAAGAACAAGGTCGCGCCTCCCTTCCGCACCGCCGAGTTCGACCTCATGTTTACGGCAAACGAATACGGGATCTCCAAGACCGGTTGTCTGATCGACCTCGGGATCGAACCTGCGCCCGGCGCCGCGGCCGGGACGCCGTCCGTGATCAAGAAGCAGGGCACGTTCTACTCCTATGGCGAGACGCGTCTTGGACAGGGACGTGAGCGCACCAAAGCGTTCCTGCGCGAACACACGGATATGGCTGAGGAGATTGAATCGCGCATCCGCGAAGAGCGCGGGCTACCCGCTGCGACGACCCTACTCGCCGACGACGCCGACGGTCAGGCAGCGCCCATCGCCAAGCCGGCGCCCAAGAAGAAGGGACGAGCGAGAGCGAGCTAATCCCCGTCGATCAGCCACGTAGCGCTCGATGGGAAGTGCGCCATGACCGCCATCGTCTCGATCCGACCAAGCGG
Source organism: Dehalococcoidia bacterium (assembly GCA_007571275.1). Taxonomy (GTDB): domain Bacteria; phylum Chloroflexota; class Dehalococcoidia; order Bin125; family Bin125; genus Bin125. Next base: position 8,062 of record RKRS01000236.1, on the reverse strand, counting down.
TTCGATCTCCATCATCAACTTCGAGGACGGCGCCTCGTTTCGCTGCACACGGGACTTCGTTCGACGCTCGAACCTGAAGCCTGGACAGCAGATCGAACAGATATTCGTCGACCGGCTGCGGGAATCGGCGTCTTTCGACCTCGCGCTGTCCCAGGCGCGACGGCTGAATCGGAAGGGTCGATACAGCCGCAGGGAGATGAGCCACAAACTGCAGCAGGCCGAGATTCCTGATAGCGACATCAAAGACGCCCTCGACACGTTGTCCGAGCAAGGAGAGATCGACGAGCAGGCGGTCGCCACCGAGCTTGCCCGACGCAGCCTGCAGCGCGCGCTCAGCCACGATCCTGATTTGAGCTGGAGCAGATTTCGTGATCTGCACGGCAGGCGGTTCGCGCTGCGTGGCTTTGGCGTGGCGGAATCAAACGCTGCCCTGCGTCAAGTCTGGCTGGAACGTGAAGCATCTCCACTAGCGCCGCATCGTTAACGGGCGTACCCTGCACAGCAGAGAACACCTGTGAGGCGCTCGCCGGTTTGGAACCCGGTGAGCGATCAGAGCGAAACAATCGGTATGACAGGCAGCGCGATTGCAATGCCGAGCCAATTGAGTCGAGGACATTATGTGGGGAGCCCTGATGAGGCTCCTGCGCGGCGGGCCCGATCCACGCGACGAGGCCACGCTCGAAGCCGAACGCATCATTCAACGAGCCCGCGAAGCGGCCGATGGAGAGGCGCGTAACCGGTTACAAGACGCGCGGGAGCAAGCGCAAGCTGAACGAGACCAGATTCTGGCCGACGCCCGAGACGCGCGAGCCGACATCCAGCGAGCCGAAGACCGGCTTGACCGACGTGAGGAGTCGCTGGAAGGGCGAGCTCGCTCGATTGAAGACCGCGATTCCAAGCTGAATCGTGAGCGACAACGTCTGCAACAGCGTCGGGCCGAGTTGGACGAGCGCGAAGCCGAACACGAGCAGCGCCTGGAGGAAATCTCGAGCCTGACTCGTGAGGAAGCGCGCGCCGTGATCTTCGAGCAGGTTGAACGTGAGATATCCGACGAGGCGAGCCGACTCGTCCGTGAAGCCGAGCGCAAGGCCAAGGACGAGGCTGAAGCGCGCGCCCGTAAGATCGTGGCCACCGCGATGCAACGCGTCGCCTCGGAGGTCACGACCGAATCCACCGTGTCGGTCGTGCAGATTCCGTCGGATGAGATGAAAGGCCGAATCATTGGCCGCGAGGGTCGCAACATCCGTGCGCTGGAAGCGGCGCTCGGCTGCGACCTGCTCATCGACGACACGCCCGACGTGGTCACCGTTTCCGGATTTGACCCGGTCAGACGTGAGGTTGGTCGGCTGTCACTGAGCCGTCTGGTGGCGGACGGACGCATCCATCCCACACGAATCGAAGAAACTGTCGCCAAGGCGCAGCGGGATGTGGACCGCATCGTCCGCGAGGCGGGTGAAGAGGCCGCCATCGAAGCGCATTGCAGCGGACTCCCGCGTGAAATGCTCGACATCTTTGGGCGCCTGCGATTCCGCACCAGCTATGGACAGAACCAGCTGCGGCACGCGGTCGAGACGGCGCACATCGGAGCGATGATCGCCCAGGAGATCCACGCCGACGTCGAGGTCACGCGTCGTGGTTCACTGTTGCACGATGTGGGCAAAGCGATTGACCACGAGGTCGAGGGCACCCACGCAATTATCGGCGGCGACCTGGCGCGGCGGTTCAAGATGTCGGAAGAGATTGCCCACTGCATCGAAGCGCATCACGACGAAGTCGAACTACGCACGGTCGAAGCGATCATCGTGCAGATGGCCGACGCCATCTCGGGCGGACGACCAGGCGCCAGGCGCGAGTCGGTGGAGCGTTACATCGAGAGGCTGCGTTCGCTCGAGAACATCGCGACGTCCTTCGAGGGCGTCGGCCAGGCATACGCGATCCAGGCCGGCCGTGAAGTGCGCGTCGTCGTCGATCCGCGCGAGATTGATGATCTCGGCGCGATGCGTCTGGCTCGTGACATCTCCAAGCAGATCGAGGAATCGCTGCAGTACCCGGGACAGATTCGGGTGACGGTTCTGCGTGAGACGCGAGCCGCCGAGTACGCGCGCTAGGTCCTGCCGATTCGAGGCGGCCCATGGTATGGCTCGACCTGCATCTGCACAGCGTGCACTCGGACGGCACACAGTCGCCGGAGTGGGTGGTGCAACAGGCTGCAGTCAATCAGGCCGAGCTAATCGCACTGACCGACCACGACACGTTCTCCGGAGTCGCGGCTGCCCAGGCTGAGGGTCGCCGACGCGCTGTCCACGTCATCGCCGGGGTGGAGATGAGCGTCAGCGACCCCGCACTCGGCGAGCTTCATGTGCTCGGCTATGTCCCTCAAGGGCCGCAGCTTGCTGATCTCGAGGCCCAGCTCACGACATACCGAAACGAGCGGGAGTCTCGGGCCGAGCGAACCGTCGAACGGCTGGGCGTACTTGGGCTTGATATCGACTACGAGTCGGTCCTGCGCCTCGCCGACGGCGCAGCGATTGGGCGACCGCATATCGCTCGCGCGCTCGTCAACGCGGGCCATGTCGAGTCGGTGCAGGAGGCGTTTGACCGCTATCTGCACAATGGCGGACCCGCTTATGTCGCGCGGACACTGCTCAGCCTGCGCGACTCCGTCGCCATGATTCATCACGCTGGCGGCTTCGCCTCACTGGCTCATCCAACCCGCTATCCCGAGCCAGAGCAGGCCGTGCTCGCATTCGCGGCGTCGGGTGGTGATGGCGTGGAGATCTACTACCGACGCGATGGGCCAGACACCGTCGCCAATGGCGAGCAGCTGGCGCAGCGGCTCGGGCTGATCCCAACGGTCGGTTCCGACTTCCATGGCCTGCATCCTGATGAACTGCTCCCGGCGAGCGTTCCCATTCCAGATCACGCCGCCAGGCGGCTCATCGACACCCTGAAAGGCCTGACGACATGACTGATCTTGACCTGCCGCTCGATGTCCGCGCCATACAGCGGATCATTCCGCACCGATTCCCCGTTCTGCTCGTCGACCGCATCGTCGAGCTGGAGCCGGGCAAACGCGCGGTCGGGCTCAAGAACGTCTCTACCAACGAGTGGTTTTTCGAGGGTCATTTTCCCGGCAACCCGATCATGCCTGGGGTGTTGATTGTCGAAGCGCTGGCCCAGACCGGCGCCGTCGCCGCGTTGTCGGCAGAAGAATTCTCAGGAAAACTTGGGCTGTTTGCGGGAATCGACGGCGTGCGCTTCCGACGCCAGGTCATCCCCGGCGATCAGCTCAGGCTGGAAGTAGAGATGGAGCGGTTGCGTCGAGGCATTGGCCGAGCCAGCGCCAGAGCGAGTGTCGATGGCGAGACCGCTGCTGAGGGTCGACTCACTTTCGCGCTCGTCGATCCACCTGCTGAGGCGTAGCCAGTCCTACAGGGTGATCGCTGCCCAGAGCGCCAGGACCAGTCCCACACTGGCGATCGCCGTCATGGCGATCCAGCGCAGGTCGCCGCGGACGTAGTGGAAATCATGCATCGCGGCCGCCGCCCGCGCCCGTCGGTCGCGTCTCTCGACCGCTCCTCCGGGACCCCCGCGAGGCCCTCCCGCTGTACGGGCGGTTGGTGCGCCGACTGGAGTCGGCTGCTGGACATTGCCTCTGATCGACGCGCCGACCGGCGCATTCGCCGCGCCCGCCTGCGCGGTTGGCAGCTGATCCTGTCGACCACGCTGATTGCGCCGACCCTGCGGCCGAGCCGCCTGTCTGGCTCGGTTCGCTCCACCTCGTCCCCGTCGTGAACCGCGTGCCATCTGCAACCTCCAACGCTCTGGCTCCACCTTAGGCGCTGTTGCTGTATTCGCCCAGTCAGCGTAAGCTAAGCCAACGGCCCCGTGGTGTAGCGGCCTAACACGCCACCCTGTCAAGGTGGAGATCGGCGGTTCGAATCCGCTCGGGGTCGCCACCTGCTTCCTGACCGTTTCCTCCCCGAAGCCTCCTACCGACCAACAGGTCGACAGATACCAACATCTACCAGGTGTCTATGTAGGGACGTTTCTTGCCCCGACGCTCGGGAGTCGGCGGCAGGCGCTTCAGGCCATTGGCGATCCACTCACGGGTATCTGCTGGATCGATCACGTCGTCCAGCCCTCCGCCAGCGGCGGCGTTAACCGCCTTGGCGTTGTCGTACGCTCGGGTAACCATCTTCTCGTACGTTTCGATCCGCTCCTCAGCATCCTCGATCGCGATTAGCTCCTTGCGATAGCCGAGCTTGACCGAGCCTTCGATGTTCATGCCGGCGAACTCCGCTGTTGGCCAGGCGACGGTGAAAAATCCGACCAGCGCGCTGGCGCCGCACATCGCCTGGACGCCGAGTCCGTAGGCCTTGCGCACGACGACGCCAAACAGCGGCACGCTGAGATTCGCGCCGGTATTGAACATCCGCGCGCAGTGACGGACCAGCGCGGTCGCTTCGACATCCGGGCCAACCATCATGCCCGGACAATCCATCAGGCTCAGGACAGGGATATCGAAGGCGTCGCAGAGCTGCAGGAAACGCGCGCCCTTGTCCGATCCGTCCGAGTCGATTGCGCCGGCCAGGTGGTGGGGGTTGTTCGCAACCACGCCAATCGGGTGACCCTCGACTCGAATGAATGCGGTAATGATCCCAATGCCGAACTTCTCACGAATCTCCAGCACCGAGCCTTCGTCAGCGATGGTGTGAATGATCTCGCGCATGTCATAGAGGCGCAGCCGGTTCTCGGGCACGATGTGCCTCAGGCGACGCTGATCGGGGGCAGTCCATTCCTTGATTGGTCCCTGGAAGTAGCTCAGATACTGCTTCGCGACATCGGTCGCCTCGTCCTCGTCCTTGCAGAGGATGTCGACCACGCCATTGGGTACCTGGAACGACATCGGCCCGACTTCCTCAGGCGTGTAGATGCCGAGCCCACCGCCTTCGATCATGGCAGGGCCGCCCATAGCGACAGTCGAGCCCTCGGTAGCGATGATCACGTCGCAGCAGGCGAGCAGCGCAGTATTGCCAGCGAAACAGCGACCATTGGTCACCCCGACCAGCGGCACCAGCCCGCTCAGCTTGGAAAACTGGGTGAACGTGTATGTGTCGAAGGCGACGCCTGGCCCGGTGCGATCGTCGCCAGGACGCCCGCCGCCGCCCTCGGTGTAGAAGACGATCGGAAACTGGAAGCGCCGCGCCATCTCAAACATGCGATCCTGCTTGTAGTGGTTGCGTCCGCCCTGTGTGCCAGCAAGCACCGTGTAGTCGTAATGCACGACGATCGCGCGGGCGTCTCGCTCGTCCTCAAACAGATCGCGGTTGATCGTCGCTGTGCCGGCAAGCAGACCGTCAGCCGGGGTATTCTCTCGTAGCTGATCGTCAGTATTGCGGTGATGTTGCCGCGCGACGATCAACGGCCAGTACTCCTGGAACGAACCAGGGTCAACGAGCTGCTCGATATTCTCGCGCGGCATCCGATAGCCGCGAGCGCGTCGCTTGGCGACGGCCAGCGGTCGATTCTCATCCAGCGTGTAGGCATGGCGATCGTAGTTTTCCTGTAAGTCCGGGCGGATGAAATCCGGATCGATCAGATCATCACCGCCGATGGTCGCAACAGAAACCTCGGCCTCGAGGATGAAGACAAGCGGGAAGCCCTCACGGATCACGTCGCCAACTGAGCAAGCCAACGCCTTGATGATCCCGTCGCGGTCGGCCGAGATCACGTGCTCCATCTTCATGGCTTCCATCGCGACCAGATCCTGGCCAGTCCGCACTTCCTGGCCTTCTTCGACCATGATCGAGACGATCGTGCCCTGGATTGGCGCCGGCAAGCCGACCGAACCATCAGGACCGGTCAGATCAGGCGCATCTTCCGCCACAATCTCCAGCGCCTGCTCCTGCTTGACCCGCTGGTCATGTTCAAACAGCGCCAGCGGATCGCGTGAATCGACGCGTGCGCCGGCGAAGCCTGTGTCGACGGTCGGAGCTGCTGTTTGCAGGTAGCGCACGCGCTGCCCGCCGTTGGTTGAAGCCAGCTCCGCCATCTGCTCATCAACCCAGCGAGTGTGCACGCGACCTTCAGCCAGGTCCGCGTGCTCGAGCACATTCGTGAGGAAGGGGATGTTGGAAGCCACGCCCTCGATGCGGAACTCCGACAACGCGCGCAGCGAGCGGGTGACGGCGTCCTCAAATCGTGGCGTCGACGAGTGCGCAATCACTTTGGCGAGCAAAGAGTCGAACGCGGTCGAGGTTTGATAACCCACGTAGCCAAAACCATCGGTGCGCACGCCCGGGCCGGACGGCGCCTCGTACGCTTTGAGCGTGCCGGCAGCAGGCCGCACCGAGCCATCGGCGGTGAGCGTCTCCATGTTGACGCGCGTCTGGATGGCGTAGCCGCGTGGTCGTAGCCAGGACGGATCATCAAGGCCTAGCTCAGCCAGCGACGCGCCCTGCGCGACGCGCAGCTGCGACTGCACCAGGTCAGCGCCGGTGACCTGCTCGGTCACCGTGTGCTCGACCTGCAGACGTGCGTTCGCTTCGAGAAAGTAGAACGAATCACCAGATTCATCGGATGCATCCAACAGGAACTCGAATGTCCCCAGCGATGAATAGCCGACGTCTCGCGCGATCCGCACAGCGGATTCGATGATCGCATCGCGCGTATCGGCCGCCAGGTGCGGCGCTGGCGCGATCTCGACGATTTTCTGGAATCGGCGCTGGACTGAGCACTCACGCTCCCAGAGGTGACCGACGCCGCCATGCAGATCTCCGATCACCTGCACCTCGATATGGCGCGCGCGTGGGATCAGCTGCTCGATGTACAACGCTCCCGAGCCGAACGCCATCCGCGCTTCAGACTCGCATCGCTCCCAGGCTGACTCCAGTTCAGCGATCTCCGTGACGGCGCGCGATCCCCGTCCACCACCGCCAGCGACCGCCTTGAGCATCACTGCCGCGTTCTCGCCGAGCGACTCGAAGAACGCTCTGGCCTCGTCCAGTGTGACCGCTTCGTCCGAGCCCTCAATGACCGATACGCCCGCATCCCGAGCCGCCTGGCGCGCGCGCACCTTGTCACCGAACAGGTCGAGTAAGTGCGGCGTCGGACCGACGAAGGTGATGCCGGCGTCGCGGCAACGACGGGCAAACTCCGCTGACTCAGCAAGAAATCCGTAGCCAGGATGCACTGCGTCGCAGCCGCTCGACTGCGCCGCCGCAATCAAGGCGTCGATGTTCAGATAGGCCGGCACGCCGAGATCGTCCAGTTCAACCGCCTCATCCGCTGCGTGGACGTGGAGCGACCTGGCGTCATCCCTGGAGTAGACGGCCACCGTGCCGATTCCCAGATCGGAGGCGGCCCGAGCGATTCGGATCGCGATCTCACCACGATTGGCGATCAACAACTTGGACACAACACCACTTGGTGACATACATCACTCCATCTTCAAACGGGACCGTCAAAACGAACGAGTCAGCTGCGGCAAAGATACCAGCGGATGTTCTCAGTCTGTAGCGGAGCGAGGGGCGACCAGATCATCCATCGTGCCGCTAATCCGATCGGCGACCAATGAGCGATATTCCGCTTCGCTCAGGCCCAACTCTTCACTGAGCACTTCGAACGAATGCTCGCCAACGCACGGCGACGATCGCAACACGCGATCTTCCGAGCCGCTCAGCCGCCATGGAGCGCCCGGTAACCACGATGGCCCCACCTCCGGATGATCGACGGACTGGATAAATCCGCTTGACTCCAGATACGGATCGGGATCTGCGTAGAGGTCATAGGGACGGCTGACGCTGGCGGCGTCAATCCCTGCTGCCAGCAGCTGGCGCTCAATCTCGGATGATTCCCGCGACCCTGTCCAGCCAGCCACGATCTCGTCGAGCGCGTCTTCATGCGCCTTGCGATCCGCCTCGGTAGCGAAACGGGAGTCTGCCGCCAGATCAGGCGTCTGCATGACCGCGCATAGCTGCTGCCACTCAGCGTCGGAGTCGACCGCGATGGCGACCCACTCGTCTTCACCGACGCAGGGATAGATGTTGTGCGGCGCGCG
>RKRS01000034.1 GCA_007571275.1 Dehalococcoidia bacterium | reverse complement strand
CGCATAGGGGATGCCGCGAAATACGCTCAACCCATCCTCAGCGACTCCCTGAATCTGTCCCGCCGTGGTCTGAACGATTGTTGTCATGCCGCAGCCTGCTTCGTCTGCCTGAGTTCGTCGCGCAGCGTAGCTCTATCCACAACGCATCGTCGGTCCACGCGCTGACCAACGCTCGATTAGGCTCAGATTGGCTCCACTCGCACCACGTCCGCGGCAGGGACAGCAGCATGAGCGCGACCGTCGGCCAGACCGGAATCAGCATCGAGGCATTGGCCCGTCTCGACCAACACTTCCTCGCTCGCTACATCCAACCGGCACAGATCGCGGGCTGCGTCACGCTGATCGCTCGGCACGGCGAGATCGCCCATCTCTCGGCGCTGGGCATGATGGATCGCGAGCGCGGCAGGCCAATGAGCGCCGACGCTATCTTCCGTATCTACTCGATGTCCAAGCCGATCACCTCCGTCGCCCTGATGATGTTGCACGAGCGCGGCGTGTTCCAGCTCAGCGACCCCGTGGCTCGCTTCATTCCTCACTGGCGCGATCTCCAGGTGCTCACCGGGGGCGACTACCCTGCCTACACCACGACTCCGCCCGACCGCCCGATGACGATGCGCGACCTGCTCTCGCACCAGTCCGGCCTGACCTACGGGTTCATGGAGGGTCCGCTCGAAACCGGCTACTTCGAGCACCAGGTCTATCGCGCCGGCACGATGCGCGGGCGCGACCTCCAGTCGATGATCGACCGTCTGGCCGAGCTACCGCTCAAGTTCTCACCCGGCGACCACTGGAATTACGGCGTCTCGACCGATGTCTGTGGCTATCTGGTGGAGGTCATTTCCGGCCAGCGCTTCGATACATACCTGCACGAGCAGATCTTCGACCCGCTGGGAATGGTCGACACGGGCTTCCACGTACCTGTCGAGAACACAGGCCGCCTCGCCGCCAACTACGAACTTGGCCTCGACAATCAACTGCATCAGCTCAACGCGTTCGGCTCCGACCAATTCTTCGAAGAGCCGACCTTCTTATCCGGCGGTGGCGGCCTCGTCTCGACGGCGCGGGACTACTGGCGCTTCTGTCAGATGATGCTCAACGGCGGCCAGCTCGACGGCGTGCGTATCCTCGGCCCCAGGACCATCGAGCTGATGACGATGAATCATCTCCCGAACAACCGCGAGCTCAGCGCCTGTGCGCTCGGCAGCTGGAGCGAATCCGCCAACGACGGGATTGGCTTCGGACTCGGCTTCGCCATGGTGCTCGACCTGCCGCGCGCGCAGAACGTCGGCTCGGTCGGCGAGTACTACTGGGAAGGCTCGGCCAGTACGATCTTCTGGATCGATCCGACCGAAGACATGATCGTGATCTTCCTCACCCAGTTCATGCCCTCAGACCGGTTCAATTTCCGCAATCAGATCAAGCAAGTCCTGTACCCCGGTCTGGTTGCCTGACCTCACGATTCTGCTCACGCAGCAGTGAAAGCGACACACAGTATGACAGCCACCGTCGACGCCACCGGCATCTCGATTGACGCGCTCGCCCGCCTCGACCGGCACCTCCTCGAGCGATACATCCAGCCCGAGAAGATTGCGGGCTGCCTCACGCTGATCGCGCGACGCGGGGAAATCGCACACCTGTCAGCGATGGGGCAGATGGATCGCGAGCGCGGTACGCCGATGGCGGTCGATACCATCTTCCGCTTCTATTCGATGACCAAGCCGATCACCTCGGTCGCGCTGATGCAACTGCACGAACGCGGCATGTTCCAACTCACCGATCCGGTCAGCCGCTTCATCCCAGAGTGGCGCGACCTCCAGGTCATGTGCGGCGGTGAGTGGCCGAATTTTGAGACCAGGCCCGCCGACCGCCCGATGTCCGTCCGCGATGTGCTGTCGCACCAGAGCGGCCTGACCTACGGGTTCATGGAAGGCCCACTGGAAATGGCCTACCACAAGGCCGACGTCTATCAGGCCGCCGCCATGCGCGGCCGTGATCTGCAGTCGATGGTCGACCGCCTGGCCGAGCTGCCGCTCAAGTTCTCGCCCGGCGACAGCTGGAACTACGGCGTCTCAACAGACGTATGCGGTTACCTCGTGCAGGTGATCTCGGGTCAGCGCTTCGACGAATACCTGCAGGAGCACATCTTTGATCCGCTCGGGATGGATGACACCGGCTTCCATGTCCCGGCGGAAAAGATCGACCGATTCGCCGCCAACTACGAGCGTGGACCGGACAAGCGTCTGCGCCTGCTTGACGACCCGGCCGGCAGTCACTACGGAGAGCCACAGACATTCTTCTCGGGCGGCGGCGGACTGGTCTCTACCGCGCACGACTACTACCGCTTCTGCCAGATGTTGCTCAATGGCGGCGAGCTCGACGGCGCGCGTCTGCTCGGTCCCAAGACCATTGAGCTGATGACAATGAATCACTTGCCCAACGGCGAGGACCTCTCCGAACGCGCGCTGGGAACCTTTTCCGAAACCGCCAACGACGGGGTGGGCTTCGGACTCGGCTTCGCGATGATCGTCGATCTGCCAAGGACGCAGAACGTCGGCTCGATCGGCGAGTACTACTGGGGTGGCGCCGCCAGCACGATCTTCTGGATCGACCCGGCGGAGGAGATGATCGTCATCTTCCTGACTCAGTTCATGCCCTCGGGCACCTTCAACTTCCGCGGGCAGATCAAGCAGATCCTCTACCCAGGCCTGCTCGACTAACCAGCTAGACTGCTTCCAAATTCGCTCCTATCGAATCTGGACAACTGATGGTTGAGATCCCTGACCAACTCCCGACTTATGACCAGCTGCCCTACCAGGCCGGTAACCCGCCCAAGACGGCCTGGGGCCTGTTTGGCGACGACGATCAGGTGGGGATGTTCAACCTGCAAACACCCGAGCGGATCGCGCAGGCGGCGTCCCTGATTCGCACGGGCAGAATGTTCCCCATGAATTGGGATCAGTCGCTGCCCAGTCCGCCGCTCTACAACCGCGGCGCGGTGCGTCACACCGTGATGCGACGCGCGGGCTTTGGACACCACGGCGACGATGTGCTGGATAACTTCTACACCCAGCAGTCGTCGCAGTGGGACGCGCTCACCCATGTCGGTGACTTCGAGCACGGCTTCTGGGGCGGCGTCACCAACGAGTGGTTGATTGAGAATCAGAATGCGCCCAAGCTTGGCATCGAGCACTGGGCGAAGCGCGGCATCGCCGGCCGCGCCGTGCTGCTCGACCTCGGTCGCTGGTTCGAAGCGCAAGGCCAGCCACTCACGATGGATGAATACCGACCGATCACCGCAGATGAGCTCGAGGCCTGCCGCGCCGCGCAAGGCGTCGAACTACAACCCGGCGACGTGCTGCTGATCCGCATTGGCTGGATCGGCTGGTACGAGCAGGCTGACATGATGAAGCGCATGGCGCTCTCGCAGATGCCGAATCTGGCCTTCCCGGGGCTCGGCTGTTCCGAGGACATGGCGGCATACATCTTCGATCACCATCCCTCAGCCGTCTGCTCCGACAATCCGGCGCTCGAAGCGTGGCCGCCGCCGAATTTCGCCGACCCCGACGGATTCCTGCACCACTGGATCATCGGACGCTTTGGCATGGCGATCGGCGAGATGTTTACGCTCGACGCACTGGCTGATGACTGCGCGGAGGACGGCGTCTACGAGAGCTTCTTTGCCGCAGCTCCGTTGAATGTGAATGGCGGTACCGGTAGCCCGCCGAACGGACTCGCCATCAAGTAAGCGTACGCTGCACATCGAACAGGACACTGCGAGCAGCTCGGAGCCGTCAAGATGACCGACTCGACGATCGAAATCGTCCAGGGCGATATCACCAAACAGGACGTCGACGCGATTGTCAATGCCGCCAACAACCATCTCTGGATGGGCGCCGGCACGGCAGGCGCGATCGTCCGCGCGGGTGGTCGTGAGATCGAGGATGAGGCGATTCGCCAAGGACCGATCGAGGTCGGCGAAGCGGTCGTCACCGGTTCTGGTAATCTCGTCTGCCGACACGTGATCCATGCAGCGGCGATGGGGCAGGACCTGTATACCTCGGCCGCCAAAATTCGCGCCTCGACCGACAACGCGCTCAAGCGAGCGGAAGAGCTGGGCATTGCTTCGGTCGCCTTCCCCGCACTGGGCACGGGAGTCGGCGGATTCGACTACACCCAGTCTGCCGAGATCATGCTGACCGTCTGCTACGAGCACTCTGGCGGCGACCGCAGCGTCCGCACCATTCGCTTCGTGCTGTTCGATCAGCGCGCCTTCGAAGCGTTTGAACAGGTCGCGCAGAATCTGGATGCGGCCGCTGAAATCCACCAATAGCCCGTTCGCAGGCATCGCGCACAGGAGACCATCATGTCCCGCCGAATCGATCATTGCGATCTCCAGGTCCAGCTCACTGCCGGTTCCAACGAGTGGCAGCTGGTCACTGGCCTCAGCGAGGCCGAATGGACCGGCTTCGCGCCGGCTGGCTGCGGCGTCGACCAGGGGCGCATCATCGCCTTCCCGGCAGACGCCACGTCCGCCTTCCTTGATCCGGATGCGCCTGACCAGCGCTGGCGACTGATCGACGCCGACAGCGAGCCGCTCTTCGAATTTCTGGGTTACGTCGACGACCGTCGGCCTCGCAAGCGGGGCTGGATCGTGCTCGGTATCAGCACGACGCCGGAGCTGCTCGGCGCATGGGCCGAGCTCCAGCCGGCTACCACTGACTAGCCCCACGCAGATCGACAGATACACTCACTCCATGCCGCACTACACGCGCTCGGGTGACGATGGCTCCACCACACTCTGGGGCGGGGGGCGTATCCCGAAAGACCATCCTCAGCCCGAGGCCTACGGCGCGATCGATGAAGCGTCGTCGGCCCTGGGCCTGGGGCGAGCGCTGGCAACGGACGTCAGGACCCGCGAAATCGCCATCGAGATTCAGCGTCGTCTGTATCTGATCATGGCCGAGCTGGCCGTCGCGCCGGGCAAGCCGATCCCCGACGACTTCACCACACATGGCGAGGATGTCGACCAGCTGGAGGCCTGGGCCTCTGAGCTTGAGCGGCTCGCGCCGCCACCCAACGAGTTCGTTCTGCCCGGTGGCTCACCGGGATCAGCCGCGCTTGATCTTGCCCGCACGACGATCCGCCGCGCCGAGCGCGAGACCGTCCGACTACGGGGACATGGTCATCCCGTCAACGATGACACGATCCGTTACCTCAATCGCGCTTCGTCGGTGTTGTTTGATCTCGCGCGCTATGAAGAACAGCAGGCCGGCGTTGATGCGATCCGCTCGCGTTCGACAGCAACCGGTGACGCGGTCCCATAGTGAATGCCATGACGCCAATGCCGCTCGCGCTGATCTCCGATGACGCATCGCTTCAGATCGCCCGAATCAGCGGTGAGGGGGCTGAATGGTCGGCGGAGATCGAGAACCGTCTCGACATGCGCGCCGAAGGCATGGTCTTCATGTGGCCGTCCTGGTCGCCGCTCGGCGATCAGATTGCCGTCTCGGCTTCCTCGCAGCGGCGTGACGAGCCCAAACTCGAGCTCTGGCGTCTACAGCGAGATGCAGGAGCGGCTGAGCCAATCTTTCAGAACCCACGTGACGGTCGGCAGGTAATCGCCGCCGGGCTGGCCCATTACGTCAATTGGTCTCCCTCCGACCGCGCGCTGGCGGTCGTGGGAAACGTGGGCAGCGGCCTCGCCATCAACCTCGTCGCCGCCGGCAGGCTGGGGCGTCCCCAACGGCTGGTCGACGGCGCGCCGCTCTATTTCGCCTGGGCGCCGGACGGACGAGCAATCGTCGTGCATCGAGCCGCGCAACTGGTGCTCTTCGATCTGACCGGCGGGAGCGATGGGCCGATCCAGATCCAGCGGGTGCGACCGAGTTTCCGCTCGCCCGCCTGGTCGGCGGACGGCTCCGCGTTCTACTTTGCCAGGCCTCGGCCAGGCGGCGGATCGATCATCGTTCGGGCCCGGCGTAGCGAAGTCGGTGCGGGCGGCGAGTACGACGAATTAATGGAATTGACGGGCGCGGCCTCATTCGTCTCCTCGCGCAGCGATGATCTGTTGGCGGTGCTCACGCTCGCCCCGGACGATGCGGAAGGCCGCAAGCTGACGATTCTCGACCCCGGCGCCGGTACGCAACAACCGATTGTTGATCGCGCGATCACTGGCATCGCCTGGGCCCCGAACGGCCGCGCGGTATTTGCCTTTGAGCCTCAGCCATCGAGCACCATGATCGCATTGACCAGATACGATCTCGATCACAACCACGCATATGTCAGTAGTACGCGCCTGGCGCGATTCCAGCCCTCGGCTGAATTCGCCACGATGCTGAACTTCCACGACCAATTTGCGCATTCACACCAAATCGTCAGTCCCTGCGGGAACTGGATTACCTTCTCCGGCCTGGCCCTGGGCAACGGCGGTTCTGGCCGACGTGGGTTCGGACCACAGAATGGCTGCTACGTCGTGCCGACCGATGGCTCCGCTCCGCCACGCCGCGTTTCCTCTGGCAGTATCTCGTTCTTCCCGCCCAATCTCCCCGAGCCAACCAACTGAGCGTGTTGCATGGTCTGTACGACTGAGTCCGAGCATCTGCTGCGCAGCAACGAGCTTCGCGTTACTCGTCAACGGCTCGCCGTGCTCAGCGTGCTGCGTCACTCCGATCAGCACATCACTGCCGCTGACGTCTATGAGCGCGCGCGCGCCGACGCTCCGGAGCTCAACACCTCAACCGTCTATCGGACGCTCACGCAGCTTCGCGACCTCGGTCTGGTCTCACAGACCGACCTGGGCAGCGGAGAGCGCACCTACAGCTGGCGTTCGGATCGACCGCATCATCATCTCGTCTGTACCTCCTGCGGCGGGATGAGTGAGCTTCCGCATGATTTCCTCGCCAGCTTCTCCTCGCGCCTGCAATCTGAGTTCGGCTTCGAAACCGATCCTGATCACTGGGCCGTCTATGGCCGCTGCAAGCGATGCGTCAGCTCTGAGCAGGAATGATGAACGACACGCCGACCGCACTGACCCGATATCACGAGGCCGTCCAGGCGGAGATGCGCGCCGCCTTTCCCGATGTCGACCTGCCGATCTACGACATGGCTCGTTATGCGCTCGGCTGGCTGGATCAGCAGGGCAATCCTGCAAGCGCGTCCGGTAAAGGCGCACGCGCCGCGTTGACGATGCTCGGCGCCGAAACAGTCAGCGAACACCCGGACGCCTTGCGACGTGCGACCGCTGGCGCTGCCGCGGTCGAGATCGTCCACAACTTTTCTCTCGTCCACGACGACGTCCAGGACGGCGACATCGAACGCAGAGGCCGCGCGACTGTCTGGCGTGTCTGGGGCGTCGCCCAGGCGATCAACACCGGCGATCTGATGCGGGAGTTGGCCGACGCCGCTTTGCGGCGCGCGCTCTTGTATGGAGCGAGCCCAGCAGCCGTGCTCGAGGCCATCCGACGCCTCAATCGGGCGACGATGCTGATGATCGAGGGGCAGTATCTCGACCTGACCTTCGAGCAGCGCACAGACGTCACGGTCGATGAATACCTCGCGATGGTCGAGCGTAAAACCGGCGCGATGATGGGCGTCTCACTCGCGATCGGGGCGACGCTGGCTGGCGCATCGTCGGCGCAGGCGGACGCGCTCGACCGGGCCGGTCGACGGCTGGG
>RKRS01000205.1 GCA_007571275.1 Dehalococcoidia bacterium | reverse complement strand
CTGCGTGAGGTCGGGCACGGGCCAGGGCTCGGCGGTGTTGGCCAAGTAGGTGTCGGAGAGCAACACGACCGGGGTCACGAACTGGAAGGCGAGCCGCACCGCTTCGAGCGCCATGTAGAAACAGTCGCCGGGCGACTTGGCGGCGAGCACGCAGAGCGGCGATTCGCCGTTGCGACCAAACATGACCTGGAGCAGGTCGGTCTGCTCGGTCTTGGTCGGCATTCCGGTCGAAGGTCCCGAGCGCTGGACGTCGAGGACGATCAACGGCAGCTCGGTCATCACCGCGAGGTTGAGGGCCTCACTCTTCAGGGCGATGCCCGGGCCCGAAGTGCCTGTGATGCCGAGTCCGCCGCCATAGGCCGCGCCGATCGCGGTGCCAATTGCCGAGATTTCATCTTCAGCCTGGAATGTTCGTACGCCAAACTCTCGGAGCGCGGCGAGTTCGACCAGCACGTCCGAGGCGGGCGTGATCGGATAGGAGCCGTAGAACAGTTCCAGATCAGAGAGGTGCGAGGCGGTGATCAGGCCGAGCACGAGCGCCTGGTTACCGGTGATCGTGCGGTACTCGCCGGGCTTGAGCACCGCTGGCGGCACGCGCACGTGCGCGTCAGCGATCTCTACGGTCTCGCCGTAAGCGTGGCCGGCGAAGAGCGCGCGGCGGTTGGCCTCGGCGATGTTGGGCAAGCGTCCGAATCGATCCTGGATCCAGTCGAGCGTCGGCTGCAGGTCACGGTCGTAGAGCCAGTAGACGAGGCCGAGCGCGAAGAAGTTCTTGGTCCGCTCGGCGTTCTGGTTGGAGAGGCCGAGGTCCTCGACCGCGGCAATGGCGGCCGTGGTGATCGGCGCTTTGATGATGCGGTAACCATCAAGCGAACCGTCGGACAGCGGGTTGCTGGGATAGTTGGCCTTCTTCAGGTTGCCCGAGGTGAAGGCGTCCTCATTGACGACCAGCAGGCCGCCCTTGGTCAAGGCCGAGAGGTGCGACTTGAGCGCGGCGGGGTTCATCGCCACGAGCGTGTCAGGCTCGTCGCCTGGGGTGAAAATCTGGTGCTTCGAGAAGGAGATCTGGAAGCTCGACACCCCGGCCAGCGAACCGGCGGGAGCGCGGATTTCGGCGGGGAAATCGGGCAGCGTCGAGAAGTCGTTGCCGAAGATCGCCGTGGCGTCGGCGAAGCGATTGCCGGCCAGCTGCATGCCGTCACCGGAGTCGCCCGCAAAGCGGACAGTGACGCGGTCCCGTTCCTGGATCGGTGTGGTGGTGTTTCCCGATCCATTCGCCTGCGTTGACGTGGTGGTCATCTCTCAACGGCCTCCGCAGACGGCGCGGGAATGCGATGCGCCGTCCTGATCAGTCGGGAATGCCCTCTCGCCGGAGCGCAACAGGCACTGTACCTGTCCATACCATAAAGCGGACAGGCGCAGAATATGCAACAGCAGGGTAAAGACAGCGGTCAGAGGGGATTGCGCGCCGCGCGGGCTGATCACTCAGATACCTCAGGTACATCCCCGGTCAGATAGGACGCTACGCTGATCGACTCGCTACGTTCAAGCCCTCTGAGTTCCAAGACAGAGCTGAGACGTCAACCTGTCAACTAATCGACCGGGCGGGGACTGTGAACGGGCGCTGCTCTGGCCGATGGCAGCGCAGGCCGGCGCGCCTATCAGCTTGCCTGCATCCCGCCAGGACACGACCGCTTATCCTGCCGTTGGGACAACGATGACATCCGATCGTCGACAGGCGATCCTGGAGATTGAGAGGTTGTTGATATGGCTGGAGCGCTTGAGGGTCAGGCAGCGTTGATCACTGGCGGGGCGAGCGGCATCGGCGCAGCCTGCGCGGTTCGCTTCGCGCAAGAGGGGGCCGACGTGTTGTTAGCCGATCTCTTGCCGCATCGCGCCGCCGAGACGGTGGCGGCGGTCGAGGAGCTCGGTCGCCGCGCAGTCGTGGTCGAGTGCGATACATCGACTGAGGCGGCCAACGACGCCGCGGCGCAGGCCTGCGTGGACGAGTTCGGGCGGCTTGACGTGGTGGTCGCGGCTGCTGGCATTTCCAACGCCGAGTATGTGTCGGGCGAGACCTCTGACATCGGCGACGACCGCACCGCATCATTCATCACCAATCAGAACGTCGAGCACTGGGAGAAGGTGATGGCGGTCAACCTCACTGGCGTGATGATGACTGACCGCTCCTGCGCTCGGAAGATGATCGAGCTGGGCAACGGCGGATCGATTATCAACATTGCCTCGATCATGGCCAAGTTCCCGCAGCCCGGCGCAGCCAACTACTGCGTGTCTAAGGCCGGCGTCTGGATGCTGACCAAGGTGTTGGCGCAGGAGCTGGTCAGCGACGGCATCCGCGTCAACGCAATCGGGCCTGGATTCATCGAGACGCCGATGACGGCGGCCATCTCCGGGAACGAAGAGCTGAACCAGTGGGTCCTGAGCCTCACGCCGATGCGTCGCTTCGGTCAGCCGGAGGAGATCGCCAAGGTGGCGGTCTTCCTGGCTTCGGATGAGGCGTCGTATGTGACCGGCGAGATCATCCACCCCGACGGCGGCTGGTTCACCGAATAGCGCTGCGTGGATCAGCATCTGCTCGCGACCGACCAGGTGCTGGTTGTCAGGAGGGTTGTATATGTCGCTCTGGGATCTGGCTTCGCAAACGATCGACGCGGCATCGGAATCACTGCGGGCGCTCAGTCTCGATATCCACTCGCACCCGGAGGAGAACTACGAGGAAGAGCACGCGCACCAGGCGCTCACCACGTGGCTGGCTGACAGCGGCTTCGACGTGACACGTTCCGCCTACGGGATGGACACGGCGTTTGCAGCGACGCGCGGATCGGGCGGGCCGACGATTGCCGTGCTCTGTGAGTACGACGCGCTGCCCGGGATCGGTCATGCCTGCGGCCACAATCTGATCGCGATCAGCGGCGCGGCGGCCGGACTCGGCGTTGCCGAAGCGCTGGAGCGTGGAGGGGTCGAGGGCACGATTCGCGTGCTCGGATCGCCGGCCGAAGAGGGCGGCGGCGGCAAAATTCGGTTGATCGACGAAGGCGCATTCGAGGAGGTCGGCGCGGCGATGATGATTCATCCCGGCACCGGTGATCTGCTCTATCCGTTGGTGCTCGCCATCGACACCTGCATGGTCGAGTTTCGTGGCAAGAACGCCCATGCCGCCGGCGCTCCCTGGGAAGGACGCAACGCGCTCGACGCATTGGTGCTGGCCTATCAGGCGATCGCGCTGATGCGTCAGCAGTCGCATCCGACCGTGCGGATCCACGGCAAGATTCATCACGGCGGCGACAAACCAAACATCATCCCCGATTACGCGCAGGCCGAGTTCTACGTCCGAGCGCCGCAAGAGGGTCGGCTGAACGAGATGGTCAAGCGCGTCGAAGAGTGCTTCGCCGGCGCCGCGCAGGCGACCGGTTGTGAGTGGTCAATCACCTGGTCCGGCCAGCGCTACAGCAACATGGCGAACAACGGACCGTTGGCCGACCGCTTCGGGCGACGCTGGCTCGACCTGGGCGTCCACGCCATCGACCTCGATGGCGGCAAGGGCGGCAGCTTCGGTTCGACTGACATGGGCAACGTTTCGCATGTCGTGCCCTCGATTCATCCGATGTACAACATCCCGCACAAGAGCGGGAATCACACGCCCGAATTCACTGAGGCGGCAGCGTCGGAGGCGGGACACCAGCTGACCATGACCGCGACGAAGGCGATGGCCCATGCGGCGCTGGACTGGCTCACCGACCCGGACCTGCGCGATCGCGCCCAGGCCGATTTCGACGCCAGCCATGGCAACTGACGCAGACTGACGACACAGGGAAACGAGGAATCAGATGCTGGATCACATCGTGTTGGCAACGCCCGACGTCCAGGCGTCGGTCGAGGAGATCGCTGCGGCCACAGGCGTCCGCGCCGAGCTTGGCGGCCATTTCCAGGGTCGCGGCGTATACAACCATCTGCTGGCGCTGCAGGACGACGCCTACCTGGAGATCATCGGTCCCGATCCCAATCAGGCCGACCACGAGGGCGCGTTGCCATTCGGGATGCACACATTTCCCGAGCGCGGCGCGCATGTGCCGCACTGGTGCTGCAAGGCGGGCGACACGATCGAGGAACGAACCGCCGCGGCCAAAGCGGCCGGCTTCGATATTGGCAACGTGCAACCACTGGGCCGCGTTCTGGCTGACGGGACTCGGCTCGACTGGCATCTCACTGTCGGCGGATGGCCGCCACTGCTAGGCGGGCTGGCGCCCTTCCTGATCGACTGGGGCGAGGCGCGGCATCCATCGACGACGGCGGTCAAGGGCGTGCGGCTGGTCTCGTGGCATGGCGAGCACCCGAATTTGGACGAGGTGCGTCGCGCGCACGAGGCCATGGGCGTCGAGATCGAGCTGCGCGAGGGACCCGAGCCGGCGCTGATCGCCGTGCTTGAGGGACCGAACGGATCGATCACGCTGCGTTAGACCGATCGAGCGCCGCTCAACCGCAGCGCGGCGGCGGACAGAGAGGAAGCGAAGATGAAACTGGGACTGTCGCTGGGCTACTCCGGCGCCGAGATGAGCCTGCCGGTCGACCTCGTCCGCAAGGCCGAGGCATGGGGATACGACTCGGTCTGGACGGCTGAGGCATATGGATCAGACGCGTTTTCACCGCTTGCCTATCTGGCGGCGGTGACGGAGAAGATTCGGCTCGGCACGGGCGTCATCCAACTCGCGGGACGAACGCCGGCCAATGCGGCGATGACAGCGGCGACGATTGACGCGCTGGCCGGCGGCGACCGCGTGATCCTGGGCATTGGCGTCTCGGGACCGCAGATCGTCGAGGGCTGGTACGGGCAGCCCTGGGGCAAACCAAATCCCAGAATCCGTGATTATGTCGCGATCATTCGCAAGATTCTCGCGCGGGAGGAACCCGTCACCCACGACGGCAAGGAGATCGCGCTGCCCTATGACGGTCCGGGCAGCGCCGGTCTGGCCAAGCCGCTGCGCTCGATCCTGCACATGAATCCCAACATCCCGATCTGGCTCGGCACGGGTACCGAAACCAACGTGCGGATGACCGGTGAAATCGCCGACGGCTGGTTACCGCTGGGTCTGACGCCCTACAACGCCGACATGTTCGCGCCCTGGGTTGAGGAAGGGTTCAGGCGCGCCGAGGCGAAGTCGGGCGAGCCGAAGTGGTGGCCAGACTTCGAAGTGCAGTCGTCGCTCGAGGTGGAGATCACCGACAACCTGCGCGACGCGTTCCGCAAGATGAAGCCGCGCGTCGCGCTCTACGTGGGCGGGATGGGTCACCGCACGCTCAACTTCCACAAGATGTCGATGGTGCGGCGCGGCTACGGCGAGGCGGCGGAGCGAATTCAGGAGCTATACCTCGCCGGGCGTAAGGCCGAGGCCATGGAGGAAGTCCCGGAGGAGTTCCTCGACGAGCAAGCGTTGCTCGGTCCACCGGCGCGCATCCGCGAGCGCTACCAGGTCTGGGCCGACAGCTACATCACGGGACTGACCGTGCGAACCAACCAGGAAGAGGCGATCGAGCTGATGGGTGAGTTGGCGCGAGAGTCTTCGGGCGCCTGAGCGCAGGCTGTCCGCATCGACCACACACGACCCGAACGAAGGGAATGACCAATGTCCGACGCAGAAGCCGTGATCAACGCCTTCATGGCGGAGTTTGACGCCGAGCATCCAGACGCCGATCAGCTGGCGTCATACTTCACCGATGACGCGGTCTACCACAACATGCCGATGGCGCCGGCCGAGGGCATCGAGGCGGTCAAGGCGGCGCTGGCCGGTGTGTCGCAGATGACCTCGCGCGGCTGGGAAGTATTGCATTCGGCTGCAAACGGCGATGTCGTGCTGAACGAGCGCATCGACCGCTTCGAGATCGGCGGAACCAACGTCGAGGTGCAGGTCATGGGCGTGTTCGAGCTGCGTGACGGCAAGATCGCGCGCTGGCGCGACTACTTCGATATGGCCTCGTTCCAGAAGCAGATGCCGGGCGGCTAGCGGCTAGTCTCGGCCAAACGCTGAGCGGAGCTCCGCCGCGATCTGATCGAGCGCCGCATTGCCCTCGGGCACGGCTGCGAAGGCGCTGACGAATCCGTGGATCACGCCGTCATAGCGGGTACAGCTCGACTGCACGCCGGCGGCGGAAAGCGCGGCGGCGTAGGCCTCGCCTTCGTCGCGCAGTGAGTCGTATTCGGCGGTGATGGTCAACGCTGGTGGCAGGTCGGACAGATCGGCGGCCCGCAGCGGCGACGCGTAGGGCTGCGCGCCTTCCGACTCGTCGTTGAGGTACAGACCCCAGAACCAGCGCATACCGGCTTCGGAGAGTCCGTATTCGCCACGGCCATTGGTCCGATACGACTCAGTGTCAAAACTGAAGTCCGTGACCGGGTAGATCAGGATCTGCGCCGCGATCTGTGGCCCGCCGCGGTCGCGGGCCATCTGCGAGACGACCGCGGCCAGGTTGCCGCCCGCAGAGTCACCGGCGACGGCGATCTGATCAGCCGGCCCGCCCTGCTGGGCGTACATCCCGGCGATCCACTCCAGCGCGGCGTAGCAATCCTCAGCGGCAGCTGGATAGGTCGCCTCGGGCGCGAGACGGTAATCGACCGAGAGGATGCTGGCGGGGATTCGGTTGCACAGCGCCCGACAGACAGCGTCGTGAGAGTCGAGGTCGCCGATCACCCAGCCGCCACCGTGGAAGTAGACAACGGTGGGCAGGTCACGGGGATCGTCGGTAGGAAGATAGCCGCGCGCCGGGACGTCTCCGTCGGGGCCCGGAATGACCATCTCATGCACCTGGGCAACCGGCTCCGGGTTGTCGTTCGGCGGACGCATGGCCGCCATCGCCTCGCGCGCATCCTGGGGCGACAGTTCGTTGAGCGGCGGCGCGCCGGCCCGCATCTCGAGAATGGCCTGGGTTTCAGCGGTCAGCGGCATGTCTGGTTCCTGTCGGCTGTGGAAGTTTCTCTGTGCGCCCCCCAGTCGCTCCGCGACAGCTCCTCCCCCAAAGGGGGGGAGCCGTAAGAGCGCAGGAAGGAGGTTAGATGTGCTGGTTGATGAAGGCTGCGGCTTCCTTGAGGCATTCGACGCCTGTCGGGATCACAGCGAACATCATGAACGGATCGTGGACCACGCCGTCGTAGCGATGCACCGTGACGTCGCCACCCACGGCTTCGAGCGCAGCGCCATAGGCTTCGCCTTCGTCGCGCAGCGGGTCGAACTCGGCCGTCTGGATCAACGCGGGCGGCAGGCCGGATAGATCATCGGCTCGGAGTGGCGACGCATATGCTTCCTGGCCAGCCTCGTCGCTGGGCAGGTAGTGATCCCAGAACCAGATCATCGAGGCTCTGGTCAGCAGGTAGCCCTCGGCGTTGTCGGTGTAGGACTGGTAGTCGTAGTTGTGATCGGTGACGGGCACATGGAGAACCTGCGCGGCGATCGCCGGACCGCCCTTGTCGCGGGCCATTTGCGAGACCACGGCCGAGAGGTTGCCACCGGCGGAATCGCCGCAGACGGCCATACGCGAACCGTCGGCGCCGATCTCCGCGCCGTTCTCGGCGACCCAGGCGGCCGCGGCGTAACAGTCGTCCGCTGCGGCGGGATACTTGTGCTCGGGAGCAAGGCGATAGTCGACAGCAACGACGACGGCGCTACCCAGCTCGGCCAACAGCTGCTTGCAGGTGCCGTCGT
>RKRS01000153.1 GCA_007571275.1 Dehalococcoidia bacterium | reverse complement strand
GCACTGTCCGCGCCCGGCGGGCTGCGTGATCTTGACGTGTTCTATGCGAGTCTCGACAACATCTACATCCACCCCGGCGGTACCGCCACCTCGCCCTTCGCCGATATGAACATGCCCCTCCCTCCAGGGGCGCAACAGCACAGTCAACCGAGCATGAATCAACCCGGAACTGTGCGACCTCGAATTCTCGGCAACCCGCTCGGCCGGCTCGACGAGAACGAACTGGAGATCACGTCGTCACAGCTGCAATCGGGCGATCTACTGCTAGAGATCCACAATGACGGCAGCGGCTTACTCAGTTGGCGCGTCGTCGACGCTCCCAGCTGGCTCAGCTTCGACATCCAGGCCGGGGTAGCGCTGGGGTCGGGCTACGACTTCTCCAGTAGTCCCCAGCATTCGCAGCTGCGTATCTCGCCAGCGGCGGGAGGCGTGCCTGAGGGATCGCACCAGGGCTACATCACCCTGGCGTTCCATTACCCCGACGGCAACTCAACCACCGAGCGCGTCGCCATATCATTGGACAAGCGGGGCGCCGCGTTCTATGAGGCGGGCCGACCGCAAAGCTGACCCCCCGTAGCTCAACCGGACAGAGCAACGGACTTCTAATCCGTAGGCTGGAGGTTCGAGTCCTCCCGGGGGGGCAGGGCCAAGACCACTGAGGATGGGAAATGCTCGAAGCTTCCTTTGATGCCACTAAGACTTCGCTGGACAAGTTGCTCGAAGGTGTGCGTTCCGGCGAACTGCAGCTGCCCGACTTTCAGCGCAGCTGGGTCTGGGACGACGATCGCATCAGGAGCCTGTTGGCAAGTGTGTCGGTCTCGTTCCCGATTGGCGCGATCATGACGCTCCAAATGGGTGGGAAAGTGCATTTCCAGACTCGCCCGCTGGAGGGAGTGGAACTGCCTGACAACCGTGAACCAGGCACTCTATTGCTCGATGGCCAGCAGCGCCTCACCTCTCTCTTCCGAGCGTTGAAGCAGAGCGAACCAATCCCCACACAAGACTCGCGCGGCAAGAAGATCAAGCGCCGCTACTACGTCAACATGGAGCTCGCGCTGAAAGACAACACCGACCGCGACGAGTGGATTGTGTCTGTACCCGAGGATGGGGTGATCCGCACGCTGCACGACGTGATGCTCGACCTCTCGACCGCAGAACAGGAGTACAAGCACGGACACTTTCCGGTGCATCAGATGTTCAGCGCAGCCGATTGGCGCACGAATTTCAACGAGCACTGGGGCTACGACCGCAGCAAGATTCAGCTTTGGGACCAGTTCGAGCAACGGATCGTCAAGCGCTTCGAGCAGTACCAGCTGCCGGTAATTGTGTTGGGCAAGGAAACGACCAAAGAGGCCGTCTGCCTCGTGTTTGAGAAAGTCAACACGGGGGGCGTCACGCTGACGGTGTTCGAACTGCTCACTGCGTCCTTCGCGGCAGAGGGATATCAGCTGCGGGAAGATTGGGCCGAGCGGGAGGAACGGCTCGAATCCATGCACCCGGTGTTGGGCGATCTACAGAGCACTGAGTTCTTGCAGGTCGTGACGCTGCTGGCGACGTATGCCAGACCGGGCCAGCCGAATATTGGCTGCAGGCGTCGCGACATCTTGGCGCTGACGCGTGAGGAATACGAGCACTTTGCAGATATTGCGGAGCAGGGTTTTGTGGAAGCGGCCAAGTTTCTGCACGGCGAGAAGATCTTCCAAAGCAGAGACGTTCCCTACCGCTCTCAGATCGTGCCACTCGCGGCTATTCTCGCGGAACTGGGGACGGACTACGAGGGCGTGAACGCCCGGCACAAGCTCCGGCGCTGGTACTGGAACGGCGTGCTGGGTGAAATGTACGGAGGCTCCACAGAGACCATCTTTGCACGCGACTTGCCGGAGGTGGTTGCCTGGATTCGCGCGGCCGACGAAAGACAGCAGGTTGAGCCCCGGACGGTGCGAGACGCACTGTTCCAAGCGAGCCGGCCACGCACACTACGCACGCGCAACAGCGCGGCGTACAAGGGCATCCACGCGCTCGCGATGCGCGAAGGCTGCATGGACTTCATCACGGGTGAGAAGGTCGAGCAGTCCAACTACTTCGACGAGCGCATCGACATCCACCACATCTTCCCCAAAGGGTGGTGCGAACGGAACAAGATCGCGTCCAAGGACTTCAACAGCATTATCAACAAGACACCGTTGTCAGCTCGCACGAACCGCCGTCTGGGCGGCAGGGCACCATCCGCTTATTTCTCGCGGACGATCCTCCCAGAGGTGAACGGCATCGAACAGGCGTCAGTGATCATGTCCAGCCACTGCATCGACACAGCGCAGTTGATGGCTGACGACTTCTGGGGCTTCTATAGCGATCGAGCGCAGCGGTTGCTTTCGCTGATCGAGACTGCTACCGGCAAAAGGGTCACCATCGACGATGCTGAGTTTGCCAGCCATAACGCCGTCGTCGAGGAATTCGACGACGGCCCGATTCACTGGGCGGACGAAGCAGCCTCGTAGATTCCGTAGCTGACGGAACTATGGGGCGTAGACGCCGGCGCCCGGACCCTCGGCGGTCGCCCAGAACTTGTCGCTAATCTGGTCGATCAAGTCGATCAACTCCTGGCCCTTAGCCGGATCGGTCGTCTTCTTGGCTTCGCCGGCGGCCTTGGTCGCGTTCCAGATCAGCTCGTGGATCGACGAGTCGGCTTCCAGATGGTGCGGCTTGAAGAAGTCAGTCCACAGGACCCAGAGGTGGTGCTTGACTTCGTCGGCGCGCTCTTCCTTGATCTGCAGGCAGCGGGCCTTGAAGTCGTGATCGTCCGAGTCGCGGTACTTTTCCATCGACTTCAGAACGGACATCGCCTCGATCTTGGCCTGGGCCGGGTCGTAGACGCCGCAGGGAAGGTCGCAGTGGGCGCTAGCGGTCTGGAACAAGGGCATGCGGTGCTCCTTCGAGATTAATCGCGTTGTTGCTCGTGCAGCTTGAGGCTATCGACGGCAGGCGCGTGGGGCAACTACAGGATGTGCAATCCACCTGGTCCACCTAGTCGGCGCGGGTTCGCGCTCGAAGCGCCAGCGCGGCCATGCTCAGCGTCACCACGCTGAATCCGGCCAGGGCGACAAACGCCCAGTGGAGCGCCGGTGGATCCTTGGTCATCGGGGCCCCGTCCGGGCCGAAGACCATCTGCCCATTCTCCGTGATGGGCCAGCCGTAGCCCTCCATGACCAGGCCACGCATACCTTCCATGATGTAGGTAACCGGGTTGACGGTGGCAATCCACCTAAGCCATTCATCGAACACGGCCAAGGGAGCAAACGCCGGGGCCATGAAGAGCAACGGGAAGAACAGGAGGAAGCCCGCCTGCGCCGCCTGGGCGTTGCCGGTGCGCATGGCGATAAAAATGCCGATCCCGCTGTATGCGCCGCCAAAGAGACCGGCGATCAGCAGAATCACCACTGCACCGACGACACCGGTGGCCATGCCAGAGCCAGCGACGAGCGCCGCGATCAACATGATCGTCGCGAAGAAGATCGCACGCACCGCATCAGCCCACACACGGCCGATAATCAGCGACCAACGCGAGGCTGGAGTAAGCAGCAGTTTGTCGAAATAGCCGCGCTCCATGTCAAGTACGATCGCGATGCCCGAGGCGGATGATGAGCCGGCAACGGCCTGCAAGACGGCTACGGGCAGTTGGAAGGCGAGGTAGTTCTCAACGCCGAACCCGCGCTCCGAGAAGCTGGCGATCGCGCCGGTCGAAACGGCGAGGAAAAACAACGGAATGAATATGTTCGTGATCTCGACGCCAGGTTGACGCAACGATTCACGAATCGCGCGACCGGCCAAGTAGCGGGCGTCGAGAAGGACTTGTAACGGCCCGGCTCCATGCGCGGTCGAACTCGGTGGCGGACTCGAGGCTTGCGCGGCGCTCATGAGGCCGCTCCCTGCGCAGGCTGGCCTGTCTGATCGCCTGGCTCAATCCGATGCCCGGTCGCCTTGAAGAAGACATCGTCGAGCGTCGCGCGCGCGAGTCGCAGATTGCTGAACAGCAAGCCCTGGTCATCCAACGAGCGCACAACCAGCGGGAGCGTGTCGTTGCCGCTCTTGGTATAGACCGCAATACCTTCGTTGAAGTCCCATTGCGCGTCTTCGACATTGGCTAACGGGAGCAGCGCGCTGACCGCCTGCTGTTGCGCCCGTTCATCTCCGTCGACTTGGACGTAGATCACATCCGCCGAGACGGTCGCCTTCAACTGATCGGGCGTGCCCTGCTGGACGATCGCACCCGCGTCAAGAATCGCGATCTCGTCACAGAGCTGATCCGCTTCCTCCAGATACTGGGTGGTCAGGAAGAAGGTCACGCCGTCTTCACGATTCAACCGCTGGATGTAATCCCACAGGTTCTGCCTGGAGACCGGGTCGAGGCCGGTGGTCGGTTCGTCAAGGAAAATGATCGATGGTGAATGAACCAGGGCTGAGGCCAAATCGAGCCGTCGCTGCATTCCTCCGGAGTAGCCGCCAATGCGTCGATCTGCGTCCTCCGAGAGGTCAACTACCTCAAGCAGATGCGAAACCCGAGCCTCGATCTCACCGCGCGGCACGTTGTAGAGCCGCGATTGCAAGCGCAGCAGCTCGCGACCGGTCTGCAGGATGTCGAGGCCCGCTTCCTGCAACGCGACGCCAATGGCGCGACGCACCTGCCGATCTTGCGAGTAAATGTCGAATCCGGCGACGCGTGCCGAGCCTTCCGTCGGACGCAGCAGTGTGGTCAACATCCGCACGGTTGTCGTTTTGCCGCTGCCATTCTGGCCGAGGAAGCCAAAAACCTGTCCGGGACGGACCCGCAGGTCAATCCCGTTGACCGCGTGAATGTCGCCGAAATGCTTGACCAGCCCATGCGCCTCGATTGCCAGCTCTGTGTCGCGGGCATGTTGTGGCGCCGACGCGACGATTTGGTCGAGCAGCAGTTCGGCAATCGTCGGCGGTTGGTTAGACATGGACGCGAGCGTATCGAATCAGTCAGCGGGCATGGATAGCCATGCCCAACCGATGAACAAAACCTGACATCTACGCGACATTTGTTCGTCAAACGGGACGGAAGACGGGAATCGGATATGCGCCCTCACCATCTTGCTCCTCGAACTCGACTTGCACACGCTGGCCGATGTGGATATCTGTCGTCGGATTACTCACGCCGACAATTGTGCTCATCATGCGGAAGCCCTCATCGAGATCGATGTAGGCCACGGCGTAGGCGCCGAGTTCCTGGAAGCCTGGCATCCGGTTCTGCCGCACCACTGAGTAGGTGTACACCGTGCCCAGACCAGCCGAGACGTTCCAGGTCAGGTCGCGGTCGCCGCTAACGGTTGAATGTCCACGCGGGTAGAAGACAACGTTGCCATCGGAGTCGGTCTGGTAGCGAAGCTCACCCTCGCGACAGCCTTCCCAGAAGTGCTGCGTGTCCGGCTCGGGAAAGCTGGGTTGTGGTCGATTGGCCATGTTGAAGCGCCTCTTCCTTGGAGATGATTGGTTCGTTGGTGATATGTCTACTTAGTCAGCGGCGAGAATGACCGTGCCGCCCGTGTGCGTGCCACCGAGCAGGCCGCCGTTACCGTGCGCAACAGCGAGCTTCGCGCCGTCAACCTGACTGCTCGACTCACCGCGCAGCTGTCGCACCGACTCGAGCAGCAGGAACAGTCCGCGCATACCGGGGTGGTTGGAGGACAGACCGCCGCCGTCGGTGTTGAGCGTCAGGCCGGGCTGGTCGAAGGCGAGGTGACCGTCCTCGATGAATTGGCCAACTTCGCCTTTGCTGCAGAAGCCGAGATCTTCCAGCATCACGGCGACAGTGATGCTGAACGAGTCGTAGATCATGGCGATATCGATCTCGTCCGGCGTCACGCCCGCTTGTCCGAAGGCGGCCGGGGCGCTTTGCGCGCCAGCTGAAGTCGTGATGTCGCCGCCGTTCTCGCGGTACTTGGTCGCCTCGCCAGCGCCGATGATCCAGACCGGCTTCTTCTTGATGTCGCGCGCAATCTCCGGCGAAACGAACACGGCTGCGCCGCCACCGTCGGAGATCATGCAGCACTCAAGCAGATGCAGCGGATCGGCGATCACCCGCGACTCCAGCACATCCTCAACGGTGATCTCGTCGACCTTGACGAATTGGAGATCAGTCATCGCCTTGACGGCCTCAGGATTGCGCATCGCGTGTTTGCGTGTGGCGACCGAGATCTGGGCCAGCTGCTCGGTCGTGGTGCCGTACTCGTGCATGTGACGATGGGCGACCATGGCGTAGTTGCTGATCAGCGTCGAGCCGTAAGGCGCTTCCATGTTCTGCTGCCACGAGGCGCCGCCACGGCCCATCCCGCCTGTGCCGATCGGCACGCGCATCGAGGCCGCGGTGGAGCCATAGGTCGTCACCGCGACATTGCAGCGCCCCGCCGCAATATCGCGCAGCGCATGTGATGCGTGGAACTCATACGAGGACCCGCCAACCTGCGTCGTGTCCAGCAACCGTGGCTTGATGCCCAGATAGGCGGCCAGACCGAGCCCGCCACCGCCTTCGCCGTCGAGCGCGTCGTAGAGACCGTCAACATCGCCCCAGTCGAGACCGGCGTCGTCGAGCGCGCGCTTCATGGAGTCGGCCTTGATTTGCATCGAAGACACGCCTGGCGCGACTCGCAGTGGATATTCATGGATGCCGGCGATCGCGGCCAACCGTTCCTGTGCCATCGTTGTTCCCCTTCATCGTTGGGTTCGTCAAAGTAGCGTAGGTGGTCACAGGCTAGCGCCGTTGGGCGCGCAGGCGTAGCCTGCCGCTATGCGCATTGGCCTGATTTCCGACACTCATCTCCCGCAACTGCTTCATTCTCTCGATCAACTGGGTCCTGAACCTGGCGAGGCGCTGGCGAACGTTGATCTGATCCTGCACGGCGGCGATGTCACTGTGCCTGCCGTGCTCGACTGGTGTGAGCAGTTCGCGCCGGTGCTCGCGGTACGTGGCAACAACGACATCTTCGATGACCCACGCCTGGCCGAACATCAGATCATTGACGTCGAGGGCTTTCGGGTCGGGATGTCACACGAGCTCCGACCAGAATCTCGACCCATCGCGGAGATTCTCGATTCATCATTGAACGGGGAACAGGTCGATGTGCTGATCGGCGGCGACACACACGTCGAACGCCTCGAGTTCCGTGACGGCGTACTCCTGATCAATCCGGGCAGCCCCTCGCTGCCGCATCATTTCTCCACGCGTCTCGGGGCGATTGGGATTCTGACCATCGAACCGAATCGGTTGCAGGCGGAGATCGTCGCGCTCGGACCAACCGACGGGGCGCGCAATCCGACACGGCCACAGCACGTGGTGATTGAGCATGGCGAGGTCGTCGAGGCGTCGCTCGACGGCCAGATGATAGAACCAGGCGAATTCCTCAAAGCGCCGCACGAGCGCGTTGTCCGGAATGGAGTATGAGATGGACCTTCAGCTGCAGGGCAAGCGAGCACTGGTCACCGGCGGTAGTCGCGGGATCGGCAAGGCGATCGCCAGAGTGCTGGTCGAGGAAGGCTGCGACGTCGCCATCTCGGCTCGTGATCCCGAGCGCCTGGCCAACGCCGCCAGCGAGGTCAGCGCGACGGCATGGTTCACCTGCGAGATGTCGGATGACGACTCTGTAGCAACCATGGTCAACGCCGCCGCTGAATCACTCGGCGGTCTGGACATTCTGGTCAACAACGCCGCCTCGCCTGGCAGCGTGCATGGCCCGTTGCCGCTGGCCCAGCTGACGTCTGATC
>RKRS01000195.1 GCA_007571275.1 Dehalococcoidia bacterium | reverse complement strand
GCCACACGACGCTTTGCCCGTCGCCAGCGAGCCTGGTTTCAGCGCGATGATCCGTCCATTTGTTGGTCGGCTGATGTTCCGCTGGCCATGCTTGAGTAAGATGCATACAGGTAAATGCCAGGCCGCGCCCAAGCGTGGGAGTAATTCGATGTCCATCCCATTCCTCAAGGTGCAGGGCGCCGGAAACGACTTCCTGCTGATCGACGCGCTGGGCGAGAATGCGCATCGCAACGAGATCGACTGGTCAGCGCTGGCGCCGCGCATTTGTGATCGCCACTTTGGCGTCGGCGCTGACGGCATCCTGATCGCGCAGGACACCGATGTCGCAGCGGCTCGCATGGTGATCGTCAACTCTGACGGCTCGGACGGTGAAATGTGCGGCAACGGCTTCCGCTGCTTCACCAAGTATCTGGTTGAACGGGCCGGCATCACGCCTGCCGACGGCGCGCTGGCGATTGAGACCGGCGCCGGCGTGCTGCATGCGGATCTCTCTGAGATGACCTCAGCAACCGTCGAGCGGGTTCGGGTTGACATGGGACCGGCTTGGTTGCAGGCGGACGAAATTCCTGTCGTCCACGAAGGCCCGGCCCCGATCCTGCACCATCGACTTGAAGTGCAGGGCCGCAGCTTCGATCTCACCTGCGTCAGTATGGGCAATCCTCACGCCATCTGGTTTACCGACGATGAGGTCGACGACTTTCCCTTGACCGAGCTTGGCCCACTGATCGAAACGCACCCCGATTTCCCCAGGAAGACCAACTTCGAGATCGTCAACGTACTCGCGCCTGATCATCTCAAGATGCGTGTCTGGGAACGTGGGGTGGGGATCACGCTGGCCTGCGGTTCCGGGGCGTGCGCCGTGTTGGTCGCCGCGCGACTGCGTGGGCTGGCTGACGACACAGCCACCGTTTCCTTGCCCGGCGGCGACCTGGAGATCGCCTGGGACGGTCTCAACGATCCATCCGCCTCGGTCTACATGACCGGGCCGGCCTCGTTCTCCTTTGAAGGTCAGCTGGACGCCAACCTGCTGGGCAGCCAGTGAACATCCATACGCCTGCTATCCCGATTGATGAGCGAACGGACGACTGATGGTCATACCTGACTACACGCGGCATGAACAGGACCGAGCGCCCGGTATGGTGCGCGAGCTACACGAGACGCTCGCCGCCAAGGCGATCGCCTATCGCAACCAACCCGACATCGACTTCGACGCACTGGTCCGCTTGCCTCGCATGCTCTCGACCCAGTGCGGCGACGGCTACGTGATTGGCGTGCCCTACGGCCGCCATCTGCGGTTGTTCTACGAATTCGACACGATCAACCACATTCGCCTCCATCTGACCAATCTGCTCAACGAGATGGGCGCGCTCGCTACCGAGCACTCCGAGACCGAGCTGATGGTGCTCGACTACACCGATTTCCCGCACCGTCACTACGTCGAGCCGATGCTGATTGGCGCAGGCTTTGTCTCTCCGTCGGAAGTGGCGGTCATGCGTTGCCGCGACGTCCGTGATCAGACCATGCCCGAGCTCGACGACCGTATCGTGGTCCGCGAAGCGACCACGGCAGACGCGGACTCCATCGTCGAGATCGAGCAGCAGGCCGCCGGCGAGGGTTCACACGCGCCGCCGCTGGCGAATCAGTTTTTCCAGGACTCCGAGTGGGTCGGGATCGCCGAGCACGATGGCGCGTCCGTCGGATACATCCAGGTCGCCGCTGCCGAAAAACGGGGAATCGTCGCCGAGGAACTGATCGTTCATCCGGACCACGATCACACCGCGGTGTCGCGCGCGTTACTCGCCGCCGCGATGCAACGTGGCGCTGAGGCCAATCGTCGCGCCATGACCTTGCGCGTGACAGGCGACAGCGCCGGCGATCCGCTGCTCAGGGAATTCAACTTCCGACATGTCACGAACGAGCTGACCTATCAGCGCCCGGCCGATCCGGCCGAGGTGCAACGTCGCTATGACGAGAAGGTGACCACATTCGTCAAGGTGGGCAAGATCTGGGGACGCTTCTAATGGCCATTCGTACCGCGCAGCGGGTCCAGGACCTTCCGCCGTATCTCTTTGTGGAAATCTCCCGCAAGATCGCCGAGCAGCGTGAGAAGGGTGTTCGCGTCATCTCCTTCGGCATCGGCGATCCTGACTTGCCGACGCACCCGCACATTCTCGAAGCGCTGCATGAGCACGCCGACGTGCCGGCCAACCATCGCTATCCCGAGACCGAAGGGTTGCCCGAGCTTCGTGAGTGCATCGCTCGCTGGATGGCTCGGCGCTTCGAGGTCTCGCTCGATCCGGCAACCGAGATCGTGCCCTTGATCGGAGCCAAAGAGGGCATCGCCAATTCCGCGCTCTGCTTTATTGACCCGGGCGATATCGCACTGGTCCCCGACCCGGCCTATCCCGTCTATGCGATTGGCACGATGTTCGCCGGCGGCTCCTCACATCACATGCCGCTGACTGAAGAGAACGGGTTCTTGCCCGATCTGGACGCCATCCCCGCCGACGTGCGCGAGCGGGCGCGTGTGCTCTGGATCAACTACCCCAACAACCCAACCGGCGCGCTCGCTGATGTCGACTTCTTCGAGCGCGCCGCCCAATTCGGGCTCGCCCATGAGATCGCCGTGTTGCACGACAACGCCTACTGCGATGTCACCTTCGACGGCTATGAGGCGCCGGCCTACCTGCAGGCGCCCTCGGGCAAGGCGGCCGGGATGGAATACTTCTCACTCTCCAAGACATTCAACATGACTGGCTGGCGGTTGGGCTGGGCCTGTGGCAACGCCGAGCTGGTCGATCCGCTGCTGCGTGTGAAGTCGAATATCGACTCCGGCATCCCCCAGGCGATCCAACAGATGGCCATCGCCGCGCTCGACGGCGATCAGTCAGTGATCGACGCCAACAACGCGATCATCGAACAGCGCCGCGACAAGGTCGTCGCCGCGCTGCGTTCGATCGGTCTTGAGGTCACCAACCCCAAGGCCTCGCTCTACATCTGGGCGCGTATCCCTGAAGGCGACACCTCAGCCGATTTTGCCGCCCGTCTGATTGAGGAGCAGGGTGTGGTCGTCACGCCCGGCAACGGCTATGGCCCCGCCGGCGAGGGCTACATCCGACTCTCGCTCACCCTGCCAGACGAGGAAGTCGACGAAGGCGTCGAACGAATCGCCGCGTTCACATCCGGCTAAGGTCTTGCTCGCGCGTGTAGCATCGAAACAGTGAGGTCGCCTTCGAGATGTTCATCTAGTTTCCGTCAGCACATGCCGAACGATTTGATTCGCGTCCAACAGCACCACGCCAGATCGTGGTGATGCTGTTGACGTAGCGACGGAGACAACAATGGCGCGCATACGCAATCGCGGCGGTCGCCGCCGACGCCATCCCACACACCCGCCACGCGAGCGGGCGATTCTGATCGGCGTCGATTCGCGACGCTCGGCCCACTGGGATATCCGCGCCTCGATTGAAGAGCTGGCGCAACTCGCTGTGACCGCCGGGGCCATGCCGCTGGCCCGCGTGACGCAGCGACTGCGCCATCCCGACCCCAATTCATACGTCGGCAAGGGCAAACTGGAACAGATCGTGGAATTGCGCAACGAGCTGTCGGCGACGGTCGCCATCTTCGATGATGAGCTCACGCCGGCGCAACAGCGCACGCTCGAGCAGCGCCTCGAGATCAAGATCATTGACCGCACGGCCTTGATCCTTGACATCTTCGCCCAGCGCGCCCGCACCCGTGAGGGTGTGGTCCAGGTCGCCCTGGCCCAGCACGAGTACCTGCTACCGCGGTTGGCCGGACAGTGGGAGCATCTCGAGCGCATGGAAGGGGCGATTGGCTCGCGCGGGCCTGGCGAGACCCAGCTCGAGACTGACCGCCGCCTGATCCGCAACCAGATCAAGCGACTCAAGCAGGACCTGGAACGCGTCCGCACGCATCGGCAGCAACACCGACGTCAGCGCGACCGAGCCGGTATCCCGCTGGTGGCGCTCGTCGGCTACACCAACGCCGGCAAGTCAACGCTGATGAACGCGCTGACCAACGCCAACGTCCGCGCCCGTGACCGCCTCTTCGAAACGCTCGATCCCACCACTCGCCGTTGTCGCCTCTCCGAGGAACATACGGTTCTGCTGTCCGACACGGTTGGCTTCATCCAGAAGCTGCCCACACAACTGGTCGCCGCCTTCCGCGCGACGCTGGAAGAGTTGGAAGAAGCTGATTTGCTGCTGCATGTGGTTGACGGCACCTCCCCTGATGCCCTGGAGCAGTCTCAGAGTGTTGAGCGCACGCTGCGCGAGCTGGGCATCGATCAGCGCCCCACACTGACCGTCGTCAACAAGATCGATGCGCTCGAAGACCCGCTGGACGATGTGCTCGATGAGCTGGAGGCCGGCCTCGGCCTGCGGCCGATCGCGGTCTCGGCGCAGGAGCAGGTCAACCTTGACGGCCTCCGCGCGGCGATCGAGCGCGTCATTCCAACCCTCGGGGGTGTCCACATCATTCATCGCCGCACAAGCCACGCTGTCGCCGGCTAGTTTGGCCGTGCGCCTGCGCCCCGCTGACTATCATTGGCTTCATGACCAACTCACCTGCCGGTCCGCTCGCTCCATTCCGTGTCATTGACCTGACCAACGAGCTCGGGCAGCTTGCCGGGCGGATGCTCGGCGACCTCGGCGCGGAAGTGATCAAGGTTGAGCCTCCTGGCGGAGATGAGTCTCGGTTCATCGGACCGTTCCGCGGCGACGTGGTCGATCCGGAGCAGTCGCTGCACTGGTGGACGTTCAACACCAACAAGCTCAGCGCGACGCTCGATCTGACCACACTTCAAGGCCAGGAGCTCTTCACGCAGTTACTGGATCGCGCCGATTTCCTGATCGAAACCTGCCCGCCCGACACAGCAGCCGCGCTTGGGCTTGGCCGCGAAACCGTTCGTTCTACGCATCCAGCGCTTGTGCATACATCGATTACCCCGTTCGGTCGCGAAGGACCCTACGCCAACTGGAAAGCCACCGACCTGGTCGGCGCCGCGATGGGCGGACTCTCCTCGCTCTGTGGCGCGCCAGGTCGACCGCCGATTCGCCCCACCGCGTCTCAGGGATACGCCCAGGCATCGGCGCAAGCTGTGGTCGGCACGTTGATCGCTCATTACCAGCGCACCAAAACCGGACGCGGACAGCACGTTGACCAGTCGATGCAGGAAGCGGTCACGTTCACCCACGACAACGCGATGCCGACCTGGGACATTCGCGGGATTAACAATGGTCGTCCTGGCAATGGTCGTGAAATCGGTGGCTACAAATCCGGACAATACGTCTTCGAGGCCGCTGATGGTTACGTCGCTTGCCTCTCCTACGGTGGACTCTTCGGCCTGACCGCGCGTCAAACCATCGAGTGGCTTGACCACCATGGCATGGCTGGCGACCTTGCCTCAGATGAGTGGCTGGCCAAACTCGACGCCACGCAAGGCCTGCTCCTACCACCATCGGGCGACGATGGCGAGTATCTGCTCGAAATCCTGCGCGCCTTCTGCAGGCAGCTCAGCCGGGCGCAGCTGGTCTCCGAGGCACAACAAATCCGCAACGGCTGGGGCATCGTCAACACGCCCCGCGACTTGCTGGAGAACGAACATCTCGCCGCGCGCGACTACTGGGTCGAAATCGAGCACGAGGAAGCGCACGTTACCTATCCCGGCCCCTGGGCCAAGCTGAGCAAGACGCCGATCGCCATTCGTCATCGCGCCCCGCATATCGGTGAGCACAACGGCTACGTCTACGGCAACCTGCTTGGCTTGTCCGATGAGGAGATTGCTCTGCTGTCAACTGACGGCATCATTTAGGAGCGGAACATGACCACACAGGAATCCGATCGCATGACGGATCAGGTCTTCGCCGGCATTCGGGTCGCCGATTTCGCCTGGGTTGGTGTGGGACCGCTCGTCTCCAAGTACCTCGCCGATCACGGCGCTGAAGTGATTCGCATCGAATCATCCGTCCGACCGGAACCGCTGCGCCGCGCGCCGCCTTTCGCTCACGACACGCCAGGGCTCGATAACAGTGGCTACTACGCCGACTTCAACTCATCCAAGCAGTGCGTTTCGCTCAACCTCCAGCATCCCGATGGCGTCAAGATCGCCAAGCGGATCGTGGAGCATTGCGACATCGTCACGGAGTCCTTCACGCCCAAGGCGATGCGCGCCTGGGGGATGACCTATGAAGACCTCTGTGAGGTCCGCCCTGACCTGATCATGATCTCGATGCCGATGTATGGCCTGACTGGTCCATGGTCGATGTGGCAGGGATACGGACACGTCCTCCAGGCCGCAGCCGGGATCTCTCATCTGACGGCATACCCCGGCGAAGAGCCGATTGGCACTGGCGTCGCCTACACCGACTTCCTTGTCCCCCACTTCGCCGCGGTCGCGCTGCTGGCTGCGCTCGATTATCGTCAGCGCACCGGCGAGGGGCAAAACATCGATTTCGGCCAGATGGAGGCCGCGATCCATGCGACGGAAACGATGATCCTTGACTACACCGTCAACGGTCGCGAGCAGCAAGCGCTTGGCGCTGGCCATCCGGAGCACCCGATCTACGGCACCTGGCAGTGCGCCGCGCGTGGCGATGACGACGACCGCTGGATCGCGATCACGATCACCAATGACACCGAGCTTGCCGCCCTGGCCGAGGTCGCTGGTCAGGCGTCATGGACAACGTTGACGCCTGAATCGTTGCACAGCGAGATCGCCGCCTGGACTCGAACGCAGCAGGCCGAAGCGCTGATGCAGAGGCTGCAGGCGGTCGGCGTACCGGCCGGAGTCGTGCAAACGCCAGAAGACCTGCGCAACGATCCACAGCTCGCCTACCGTGGCCACTTCTGGATGCTCGACCATCCAACCATGGGCCACCGAGCATACGACGGCCCCTCATTCCGACTCTCTGAGACTCCCGCCGAGTTAACCAAATCCGCCCCGCTACTCGGCGAAGACAACGAGTACGTCTACAAGGACATCGTTGGCATGTCTGACGAGGAGTACGTCGAACACCTCGTCTCGGGCGCGTTCGACTAATACTCCGTCGTTCCCACGCTTCTCCATCACTCCCACTCCTCACCTCCAACACCCCTGCACCCCTCTCCGTCGTTCCTGCGAAAGCAGGAACCCATACAGGTAACGCCGAGCACACATGGATTCCTGCTGTCGCAGGAATGACGGAGGAGAGGACGAGGGAAGCGACCGGTGTCGTTACTCCAGCTCCATTGCCCGTCATTCCTGCGCAGGCAGGAAACAATCGCGGAGGTGAGCGCGCAGGCCGTATGGGTTCCTGCTTTCGCAGGAACGACGGAGAGCTACCCGCTCAAGACATCGCGAGCATGGCCTCCGCGACTGCATCGGGACGTTGCATTGGGATGAAGTGGTCCGAGTCTGCGATGGTGATCTCTTCCGCGTTAGGAAAGACCTCAGCGGCATTCTGACCGGTCGGCGAGGGGTGACCCTGCATCTGGCCGGCCCGCAGAATGATCGTTGGCTGCGCGGTCCGCGCCATCTCCGGCCATGGATCGGTGGTCGGCGCGTGCTCGAAGCACCAGGCCTCGACCTCCGGATCGCAGGCCAGTTCCCACTCGCCCAAGCGAGCTGTAGGATTGAGTCCGTAGCGAACATAACGTCTAACCGCTTCGCGCGGCCAATGCGTGAACGCGCCGCGGCCCGTCAACGACTCCGCCATCTCGCGGGGACCGCTCCAGATCCGCCGACGCTTGCGCGCCGCGACGGCCAACCCGGCCGGCGGCATCGGCGGCTGCGGCCCTCGTGGATTGACCAGGACCGGA
>RKRS01000090.1 GCA_007571275.1 Dehalococcoidia bacterium | reverse complement strand
GCGCCCAGCATGCGCCACCAGGCATCAATGTCGTCCCACCAGAATTCACGCTCGATCTCCTCGATGGTGACATCATCCAGGCGCCGCCCATCGATTTCACAGAGCATCGCCTGTCGTACGGCCTGGCGCGGATCAAACTGCAGCTCCACGTCGGGCCAGGCGACGCCGCGCCGCTCCAGTTGGCTCAGCAAGCGCGTACCTGGAGCGCCAAAGAACGGTGAACCGATCACCGTCGCTGCAACACGACCGCCAAGACGAACCAACCGCGTCGCTTCTTTGAGCAACTGCTGTGGCCGCTCAGCGTAGGGCAGCGCCAACCCCAGTCCTACGGCGTCTGCGGAACGGTTGGGCAGACTGGTCGCCGAAGCGTCTTCCTGAATGAACCGGGGCTGTAGCGGCGATCGACGAAACCGCTCTCGCGCCAGCTCCAGTTGAACCCGCGACAGGTCCACGCCAATCGCGCTTCCTCGAGTGATTGCCGGTTCTGCATGCGCGATGAGCGCTCCACAGCCACAGCCCAGGTCCACGAAATCGTCGTCTGAAGCGAGATTCAGGCGCTCGACCAGACGTGCGGCGACAAAATTGATCAGCTCAGCTGCGGAGGCTTCGTACTCGGCTCCGCTCTCATTGAACAGCGCAGCGATATCCTCGTTACGCATTCCGGCATCCCCTCGACCAATCGCAAACGAGACCGCTGATGTCACACGATATCCCGCTGGTGATCGCCCATCGAACGACCATGGGCCACGCGCCCGAAAACACGTTGCTCGGCATTCGCCAGGCGCTCGCAATAGGCTGCGACGGCGTCGAGATCGATGTTCGTCTATGTGCCGACGGCGTGCCGGTTCTGTGTCATGACGCGCAACTCGAGCGCACCACCAACGGGACTGGCCGAGTGATCGACCGGTCCCTGGAGGAATTGCAGGCGATCGACGCCGGCAACGGTGAGCGCATCCCCACCCTGCGCCAGGCGATCGACGTGGTGAACGGTCAGATGCTCCTGATCATTGAGCTCAAGGTTTCGGAAGGGGATGACGTGCCGGCGTTGAGCGAGGCGGTGCTGAGCGAAATCGATCGAGCCGACGCCTGGCCATGGGTCTGGCTCTGGAGTTTCGATTCCAGAACGGTGATCGAGATCGCGAATCGCGCGCCGCAGCATCGACGAATCGCGCATCTGTGCCTGGCGCCGACACCAGATATCTGGCAAATTGCCGCCGAGCATCACCTGGATGGCATCTCGATGCAGTCGATGGGGCTGTCCGCGGAGAACGTATCGGCCTGTCGGGCGCATGGAATGGCGACGTTTGTCTGGACGGTCAACGAACCGTCGGATATTGGCCGCTGTGTGGACCTCGGTGTGACAGGGATCGTCGGGGATTATCCGCAACGCATTCACGCCGCGCTTGGCGATGCCTAATCGGCCCGTTACCTGCTATGCTCGGTGCTTACGGAGGGGTGTAGCTCAGTTTGGCAGAGCAACGGTCTCCAAAACCGTAGGTCGCGGGTTCGAGTCCTGCCACCCCTGCCAGAGCAACCCACCTTCGCTGCCGAGGTGGTGGAACTGGTAGACACGCAGCGTTGAGGGCGCTGTGCTCATTGCGAGCGTAAGAGTTCGAGTCTCTTCCTCGGCACCAAGCAACGGACACGCCGTTCATCGTCCGGGCGGCTACAATGTCCTTATCGAGCGGAAGTGGCGCAGCGGTAGCGCGTCTCCTTGCCAAGGAGAAGGTCGCGGGTTCAAATCCCGTCTTCCGCTCCAGACAAACTCCCTCACTGACCTGGGCGCCAGGCGACGTGGCCAAGTGGTAAGGCAGGGGTCTGCAAAACCCTTATCACCGGTTCGAATCCGGTCGTCGCCTCCAACCTCCCCACTGATTCCATCCCGTGCCATCACTCGACTCCCGTACCGCGCTGATCGTCGTCGACGTCCAGAACGACTTCGCGCACCCTGAGGGCTCCCTGTTCGTGGTCGGCGCCGAGCAGGTCGTCGCCCATGCGAACGAGGCAATCGAGGAAGCGGCAAGCGCCGGCGGGTTGATCGTGTACACCCAGGACTGGCATCCCGAACACACGCCGCACTTCGAACGCGACGGTGGTCTCTGGCCGGTGCACTGTGTCGGCGGTTCCTGGGGCGCCCGCTTCCACGACGGCCTACAAACGGACGCCGGGCCGGTCGTGCAGAAAGGTGTTGACGGCAACGACGGATACTCGGGCTTCAGCACCCGCGATCCCCAGAGCGGCGAACGACAGGCAACCGAACTGGAATCGATATTGCGCGACGCGAGCGTCGAACACTGCATCGTGATCGGTTTGGCCACCGACTACTGCGTCAAAGAAACCGCCGTCGATGCTCGGCGACTCGGCTTCACCGTATCTGTGCGTGCCGACGCCATCGCAGCCGTCAATCTCAACCCGGGCGACGGCCAGAACGCTCTGGCCGAACTTGCCGAGCTCGGCGTCCTGATCACATAGTGTTCACCGAGTGAACTAGGCAACAGGCCAGTGAACACTCCGTCGGCTCTCTTTGTCGATCTGTACGAGCTGACCATGGCGCAGGTCTACTACGAGCGCGGCATGACGCTCGAGGCCGTGTTCGAGCTGACTGTGCGGCGGTTGCCCGAGCAATGGGACTATCTCGTTGCGGCCGGCCTGGATCGAGCGCTCGAGTTCCTCGAGTCGCTCCGCTTCAGCGATGACGACCTCGCCTATCTCAGTACGTTCGCTCAGTTCGATTCCACTCTCCTCGAGCAGCTGAGGACATTTCGCTTCAGTGGCGATGTCTGGGCGCCGCCAGAGGGAACCATCGTTTACCCTCACGAGCCATTGCTCCAGGTCATTGCGCCCTTGCCTGAGGCGCAGATCGTGGAAACGGCGCTACTCAACCAGATCGCCTTTCCCACACTGGTCGCCAGCAAGTCTGCGCGCACGGTCGATGCGGCCGCTGGACGGCCAGTCATTGAGTTTGGCGGTCGTCGGGCTCATGGAGCGGAAGCCGCGATCGAGGCGGCGCGCGCGACGTACATTGGCGGCTTCGAGGCAACGTCTTCCGTCGAAGCGGGGCGCCGATATGGCATCCCCGTCATCGGCACGATGGCGCACAGCTTCATTCTGGCCGAGGGCGATGAAACAGTCGCGTTCGACGCGTTCGTCTCTCGCTACCCAGGCACGACGCTGTTGGTCGACACATTCGATACCGCCACGGGCCTAGAACGCGCAATCCAGGTCGCGAGCCAGCACGGGCCAAACTCGGTCGGCGCCATTCGGATCGACTCTGGCGACTTCCTCGAAGAATCCAGAGCCGCCAGAGCGCAGCTCGATAGGGCCGGACTGACCGATGTGCGGATCGTCATCAGCGGCGGTCTGGACGAGTATCAGATCACGGCGCTTGTCGGCGCGGGAGCGCCCGTCGATGTCTTCGCCTGCGGTACCAACATCGTCGCCCCGCCCGACGCCGCGACGCTCGATAGCGCATACAAACTCGTCGAATACGACGGACGTCCGGTGAGCAAGTTGTCGGCGGGGAAAGCTAGCATCGGGGCTCGCAAACAGGTCTGGCGAGCCGCCGATCACGATCTGATCTGCCGCTTCGGGGATGCGCCGCTGGCGGACGCCAACCCGTTGCTCGTCCCGATGATGGAATCGGGTATACGCACGGTGCACGGTCGGGATTCGCTGCAGCGGAATCGCGAGCGAGCGCGTTCAGGACGCCGCCCGCGCTCAATCGTCACTGCCGCCTCATTGTTAGACTGAAATCCACCTGCATCTTTCAGGGAGTGCGCCATGTCCGAATCCAGAACCGACACGCCGGGAGTTGTGATCCCGATCTGGGATGACGAACTCGACGATTTTGAAACCGAAGCGACCGCGTTTCGCGCGCAGCAGCGCGATGAGGTCGAGTTCATGCTCTACCGCCTGCGCCAGGGCGTATACGGTCAGCGCCAACCCGATGTACACATGAATCGGATCAAGCTGCCGATGGGCGGCGTGACCTCAGACCAGCTCGACTGCTTTGCCGAGATCTGTGAGACATTCGCGCCGTTGCGCAAGGGGCACATCACCACGCGGCAGAACATTCAGGTCCACTTCGTCCCGCTCGACCAGATGCCCGAGATGCTGCGTGTGTTGGGCAAAGGCGGCCTCTCCTCGCGTGAGGCCTGCGGCAACACCGTCCGTAACGTCACCGCCGACCCATGGGCCGGCATCATGCCCGATGAAGTCTTCGATCCGACACCCTATGCCGGCGCGTTTGTTCGTTATTGGGTGCGCAATTCGATCACCCAACTGCTCCCGCGCAAGTTCAAGGTCTACTTCACCGGTCGCGAGGCCGACTCCGCCATCGCCGCCATCCACGACCTCGCCTTCTTCTCGCAGACCCGCGTGATCAACGGTGAGGAAGTGCGCGTCTTCCGCGTGATGGTCGGTGGCGGCCTCTCGACGATGCCTGAGGAAGCGGTCACGCTGGCCGACTTCGTTCCGATGTCTAGGTTCCTGACGCTCTCGGAAGCGGTGTCCCGCATCTTCAACGCCGCCGACGAACTGCGTAAGAACATCCTCAAGGCGCGTCTCAAGTTCCTCGTCCATCGTGTGGGCGAAGCGGCGTTCCGCGAAATGGTCGACGAGGAGCTACAGAAGGGTTGGTCCGCGGAAACGCCGCCGCTGGAAGAGCTGCTCTACCTCGATGACGAAGCAGCTGACGTTCGCACGCCGCCGACCTCGCCGCCTCAGCCCAACGGAGACGCCGCTGTCTTTGAGCGATTCCTGGCCACCAACGTTCGCCCTCAGGTACAAGCGGGATATTCCGCTGTTGAAGCGTCGATTGACCAGGGCGACCTGACCCCTGAACAGTTTCGCGGTCTGGCCGAGATCTTGCGCAAGTACGGCCGCGAACGGGCCAGGACAACCCCGCAGCAGAACGTGGTCTTGCGCTGGATTCCCAACGAGGCGGTCTACGCAGTCTGGCGTGAGCTTGACGCGCTTAGCATGGGCGCGCCGGATGCACAGGAGATCGAGGACGTGGTTTCCTGCCCCGGCACCGATAGCTGCAAGCTCGGGATTACCTCCTCGATGGGACTCAACCGTGCGGTGCAGGAGCGAGTGCGCTCTATGAGCATCGA
This sequence comes from Dehalococcoidia bacterium, assembly GCA_007571275.1. Classification (GTDB taxonomy): domain Bacteria; phylum Chloroflexota; class Dehalococcoidia; order Bin125; family Bin125; genus Bin125. Next base: position 2,785 of record RKRS01000090.1, on the reverse strand, counting down.
TGATCCGCTGACCCGTAAGATGCGGATTCACATGAGCGGTTGCCCGAACAGCTGCGGACAACACCACATCGCCGATATCGGCTTCCATGGCGCCGCGATCAAGGTCGGTAACCGTCAGATTCCCGCCTACCACATGTTCATCGGCGGGACCTACCGCACGGAAGAGATGCGGCTCGGTAGGCTGGTCCCCAGAGTCCGCATCCCGGCCAAGCGCGTCCCCGACGCCGTCGAGCGGGTGATCGACCTCTACCACTCCGACCGCGATGGCGGCGAGGAGCTATTCAGCAGCTGGATTGACCGCGTCGGACTCAAACCAATTCAGGATGTCGTTGGCGACTTGACCTTGCCGCCCGAGTTCTCAGCCGACACCCTGCCAATGTTCATCGATTGGGACCGCCGGGACATCTACATCCTGGAACGTGGCGAAGGCGAGTGCGCGGTCTAGCTTGAGCGACGCGAGCGAATCAGCCGTCTCGGCGCCGCGACCGATCACCGAACGCCGCCTCGCGCGGATGCACAGCGTGCTGGAGCGTCGTCACGACGATCTCGTGGTCGTGCTCGAGAACATCCACGACGCGCACAACGCGTCTGCCATCCTGCGTAGCTGCGACGCATTTGGTGTCGGCCGGGTCGCGCTGGTCTACACCAATCAGGTCTTCCCTGAGATCTCGCGTGGAGTCGCCGCTCAGGTCGACAAGTGGCTCCAGATCGAGCGCTATGACAGCCCTGCCGACTGCGTCAATGCGCTGCATCTGGAAGGCCTGCAGGTCTACGCCACCCAGCTCACGGACGATGCCGTCGATTACCTCAGCATCAGCTTCCATGAGCCATCTGCCATTGTGCTGGGCAACGAACGCGATGGCTGCTCGGAGGAGATGGTCGCGCTCGCCGATCAGCAGATCATCATTCCCATGCATGGCTTTGTCGAATCGCTCAACGTCTCCGTCGCGGCGGCGGTGCTGATGGCCGAGATTGCCCGCCAACGGCGCGATCTCACTCCGTCATGGACGGAGCGCAAGGCGGCGCTGGAACAGACCTGGATCACGCGCGAATCGTCGCGCCGCTGAGTATCGGCTGTCGTGTAGCATCGCGTTGGATACATATCTCAAGCTGAAGGAGCACCGGATGGCCGACTACGCCGGCAGGCTGCCCACGCCGACGCCAGAATCGAAGCCCTATTGGGACGGGCTCAAAGAGCACAAGTTGATGCTGCCAACCTGCGACGACTGCGGTCCGCACTTCTACCCACGACCCTTCTGTCCCATGCCACAGTGTTTCAACTGGGATATCAAGTGGATGCAGGCGTCGGGCAAGGGCAAGGTCCACACGTTCGTCATTTCCCATCAGCCGATCCCGCCATACAACTCCGAGAGCAACCCTCCGCCATATGTGATCGCCGTGATCGAACTCGAAGAGGGACCACGCATGATGTCGAACCTGATCATCGACGATCCCTACGAGACCAGGGTCGATATGGACGTCGAGATCGTCTTCGACGACGTCACCGACGACGTCACCCTGCCCAAGTTCAAGCCTGTCTAACTGTCTCAGGCCAACCGCCCAGACATTCCCGAAGTGGAGACCACGATGGACCAGATTCGACACAAGGTCGCGATCGTCGGCGCCGCCGAGACTGATGACCTCGGCCAGTTGCCGCATATGTCGCGGCTCGCCCTGCACGCCCAAGCCGCCCGCAACGCCCTCGACGACGCCGGCATCTCACTGGCTGACGTCGACGGACTGCTCTGCGCCGGCGCGATTCCCAACGAGGTCGCCGAGTACCTCGGTATCCAGCCCCGCTACATCGACGGCACTTCTGTCGGTGGCTGCTCATTCATGATCCACGTGCGTCACGCCGTCGCCGCGATCATGGCCGGCTATTGCGACGTTGCGCTGATCACGCACGGTGAGAGCGGTCGCTCGGGCGTCGACGCGCCGCGCGGCGGCTCAGCCTCATCCCCGGGTGGACAGTACGAGGCGCCATTCGCGATCGGCGGCGCGCCAACCACCTTCTCCATCCCGGTCCTGCGTCACTTCCACGAGTACGGCACAACCAAGGAACATCTGGCGCACATCGCTGCCTCCACTCGCGCCTGGGCCAACCTCAATCCGATGGCGATGATGGGCAGTCACCGCCGAGCGCCCGAGCGCGGCGGCGGGCCGATCACCCCGCAAGATGTGCTCAACTCGCGAATGATCTGCTACCCCTTCAATCTGCTCGACTGCTGCGTCGTGGCCGACGGCGGCGGCGCCCTGGTGCTGGTCTCGGAAGAGCGTGCCCGCGATTACGCCAAAGGCCCGGTCTACGTGCTGGGCGCGGGCGAGGCGGCGGCCCACTGGATGGTCTCGCAGATGCGCGACCACACCACCGCCGACGGCTATCGGATCGCCGGTGAGGCGGCCTACAAGAGCGCCGGACTCGGGCCGCAGGACATCGACCACTGCATGTTCTACGACGCCTTCACCTTCACTCCGCTGATGGCGGCTGAAGATCTGGGCTTCGTGCCCAAGGGCGAGGGCGGTCCCTTCTTCGCCGAGACCAAGACCGGTCCTGACGGCGAAGTGATCTACAAGGCCGGCCCGGGCGGCGACTTCCCGATGAACACGAACGGCGGCGGTCTCAGCTACTGTCACACCGGCATGTACGGGATGTTCGCGATCGTCGAGTCGGTGCGCCAGCTACGCGGCGAGTGTGGCGACCGCCAGGTGCCAGACGTCAACGTCTCGATGGCGCATGGCCCGGGCGGCATGTTCGCCTCAGCCGGCACCATCATCCTCTCCAACG
>RKRS01000200.1 GCA_007571275.1 Dehalococcoidia bacterium | reverse complement strand
CACGTTCTCGACGATGTAGCGCTCGCGCCGACCACTGGGAAACTTGAGCAGGCGCAGCTCCGCGCCGGCGAGCTGCGGCTGCAGCGCGCGCAGCTCGAACTCCGCTTCCTCCTCCGAACAGAACTGCGACGAGTACACGTAGCCGCGCGTGACCACGTCCTCGAAGTCGATGCGCCAGCACCAGCCGTGCTTCATCGTCGTCATCGTCGTGTAGGGCCGGATCGTGTCGTCTTCAGGGAAATCAGCCCGCGACCACGAGCCGACCACGGCGCGGTCGCAATAGAGCGCGTCGCGGTAGGAGAGGTACGGCTCCTCGAGCGTCTTGCCCAGCAGCAGCGAGCCGAAGCCCGAGCAGTCGACGAACAGGTCCGCCTCCAGCTCGCGACCGCCGGCCAACTTCAACGATTTGACGCCGCCCGACTCGTTCCGCTCGACGCTGACCACCTCATCGGCGATCAGCTCCGCTCCCGAGGCCACCGACTTGCGTTCCAGGTAGTCGATGAATGACGCATTGGGAATGTGGTACGTGGCGCGTGGATCGAGCGAGAGCCGACCATTACGGATCGTCGCGGGCGAGCGGTCGCGATCCATGATCGCGTTGAACGTGCTCGCATCGCGCATGTCGTGCAGACAGTAGAAGGCGTTCCACTTGGACAGACCTTCGGTCCGCTGGTCGAGGTACTTGTCGAAGGTGTAGTTGAAGTGCGGCGCATCCCTGGCGCCCCACTCGAAGCGCAGGCCCAGCTTCCAGCTCGGACGGACCTCTTTGTGGAACTCATTGCGGTCGATGCCCAGGTGCTCGTGCAGATGGACGGGCACCGCCGGCGTGGTCGATTCCCCGACGCCGATGATTGGGATATTGGGCGAGTGAACCACGGTCAGTTTGACCTGCGGCAGCATCCGCCGAAACGTCAGCGCCGCGAGGAATCCCGCACTCCCGCCGCCGACCACGACTGCGCTGCGAATCGGCTCGGGCATGGGAGACCTTATGCGTTGGCCGCTTCGGCGACAGCCGCGGCGAGCGTCTGCGCGTTGACCACGCCGTGCTCCAGGAAGTCGGTCACGACGCGCGCGTACGCCGATGGCACCTCGCGCGGCACGCCGTGCCCGACTCGACTGAAGACATGCAGCGTCGCGTTACCGAGTCGTGCGAAGTCCTTGAGGTTTGGCGGCAAGAGCGAGTCGGCAGCGCCAGCCAGGAGCAGAGTCGGCGTCTGAATCTCCCCGAGACGGTCGCCCTTGTGGTAGTTGACCATCGCGTCCCAGCAGCCGTCGTAGTGTCCCACCGAGACCGATAGCTGCCGATCGACCTGGGCCGGGACATCGGCGTGCGCCGACTCTCGGGGCACCGCCGCCAGCGACGTGCGAATGAGCAGATCCCGTTCCTTGTTGATCCATCGCTCGCGCATCGTGTCACGGGCCGATTGCGGCATGGCGATCCCGTCCGCTGGCGCCGGAGCCGAGAGCGACAGGCTGAGCAGACGGTCCGGGTACGACAACCCCAGCTCAAAGCCGATCAGGCCGCCCATGCTTTGCCCGGCATAGTGGAAGCGGTCGAGGCCGAGATAATCAGCCATCCCGACCACATCCGCGGCCAGCTGCTCGATGTTGTAGCCGTCGTCCGGACGCGCGGAATCGCCGGCCCCGCGACAGTCCATTGCGATGCAGCGGTAGCGGGCGCTCATCCGCTCGATCACGCCGGACCAGCCGTCATGTGACGCCGTGTACCCGTGCTGGAAGATGATCGGATCGCCGATGCCGACATCCTCGTAGTAGAGGTTGACGCCGTTGATCCTTGCGATTGCCATCAGGCTCCCTCCGTGATTGCGTGATGCCTCCCCAGAGGGGGAGGTCATGGTTAGCGGGCGGTGTAGCCGCCGTCGACCGGCAGCGCCACGCCGTTGACGAAGCTGGCGTCGTCGGAGGCGAGGAACGCCGCCGCGGCCGCGATCTCTTCTGGTTGGCCCAGCCGACCCATGGGATGGAGCGAGGCCAAGAACTCCTCCGCCCCTTCCATCTCCCGGATCTGTGCCGTCATCGGCGTATGGATGTAGCCGGGACAGATCGCGTTGACCCGTACCTGGCGCGGACCGTAGGTCACCGCGAACTGACGGGTGATGCCGACTACGCCGTGCTTGGCCGCGACGTACGCGCCCGCGCCCTCTTCCACTTCGAGGTCGATGTCGCGCGTTGAGGCGCTACTCAGGAGTCCATTGAGGCCGGCAATCGAAGCGGTGTTGATGATCGAGCCGCCACCGCGCTCGGCCAGCGTCGCCGCGCCGTGAAAGGTGCCGTAATAGACGCCGCTGAGATTGACCGAGATCGTCCGATCCCAGCCGTATTGACTCCCGCCAATCCCGGCGTTGTTGAACAACACATCGAGTCCGCCCAGCACCGCGATCGTCTGGGCCAGCGCATCCTTGACCGCGTCCTCAGCGGTGACGTCCAGCTCCATCGTGGCGGAGCGACCGCCGTGCTCGGCGATCTGCGCCGCCGTGGTCTGCGCGCCCTCGACATTGATGTCGGCGCACATCACCGCGGCGCCCTCCGACGCCATCCGCAGCGCCGAAGCGCGCCCAATTCCCGATCCGGCGCCCGTAATCAGCGCCACGCGTCCCTCAAGTCGATCAATCGCCATCAGGTTCCCCCAATCCTGCCTGCGCAGGATAGGACGTCGTTCGCCGCATCGCTCCTGTCGAAGAGTTCCCCCACTGGGGGAGCTGTCCCGCAGGGACTGAGGGGGCCGCCGGACTACTTGTCGAGCCTGCGAACAGGAGGGACTACCTCACGCCGAGCGCCTTCGTCGCTCTTCGAGCTTTGACTGAATGTACTCTCGCACCCGATCAATGCTCAGGAGTTCGGTGAGGAAGTGGTCGAAATTGTCTTCCGCGTCGACCTTTCGCTGGCTGACGATGTCGTCGTAGCTGATTTCCAGGAGTTCGCAGAATTGCCTGCCGGTCATCAGCTCCACCTTCGGAATTTTCCTCTTGAACCCGTCATATATCGCGTCGATATCATCTTGATTGAACGAGACGACGTGGATTTGCATCCGATACTGGACATTCTTGCCGTTCTCGTTCACAAAACTCTGCAAAGATGCGTACTCTCCGGCCACTTTCTTGGTGTCGAAGGTGTCTCCGTCCTTCAGCTCGATGACGTAACATACCTGCTTGCCGCGCCTTCGTCGAAACACAACAAAGTCAGGCTCTACAGCGGAAGTAGCCATCACCGTTGACTTCTTTACCTGTTTCTTCGTTGCGATCAAAACGCCCTCCGCCATAATTTCCTGTTCAAGGAATGAATCGAGATCATCCACCGAGTCGACTGATGCAGTGATGATCCTCTCCAATTCGCTGCCTGCGGAGATGGTGGCGGCCTGAATCCGACTGATCAGCGCTCCCAGAGCCGAGTCGCCGAGGACGCGTGTGTACCCGCTATTCCCATCAGTTCGGCCTCTCATTTTGCTGATGCGAGCCATCATGCACTGCTGATATCGCAGCCGATGAAGTTTCGACCTGCATTGCGGCAGGCGCTGAGGACTGAGAAGGTCCCCGCTGCCGGATCCACGACCACATCTTGTGGGTTGGTCACTGCTTCGATCAACGCGGTTTGCAGACCGACTGGCTTCGGATGCGCGCCTTTGGTTTGAGTGACGCCTTCTTCCCAAACATCAGGAATGGTGTGGACTTTCCACACGCCTTTCGCTCGCCTCGGCGTGCGTTGGAGCACGACAAGATACTCCGCTGTTCGCCGTGTGCGGTACCCCATGCCCATTCGCAGCTTGTTCCAGGTGATCATGTCGACCGTTTCCAACGATGTGCCGGCCAGCCACTCTTGAAATCCGGTGCAAAGGTGGAACTTGTCCATCCAGAGAAACAGGTGTCCGCTGGGCATCAGCACACGGTCGATCTCTCGGAGAAATTCCTCAATCTCCTTCGCTGGCATCTGTCTGAGAGCGGAGCGGGCGCGTCCGCGGCTCTTGCCTTCGTTCCCGTACGAGAGGTGGTCGAGCACCCCTCGATACTGTGGGTCGAAGAACGCTGCGGGTATTGCAGAGGCCGGCAGTCGCCGCAACAGCGTGCGACCTTCCATCCGCAGGGGGACATTCCATTCCAGCCCATCGGCGAGTTCGATGTCAGGCTGCTGGATGTCGCGAGTGGTGGAAAAGACAGACGGTTGAGCTTCACCGACGTACCCGCAGGCGCGCCTAGCGCTGGCTTCCCTCCCGTCGTCGCCCCGACTCGGCATGTGGCCCTGTTCCGCTTCGAAAAGTGACAGTGCCCTGATTCTGGGGGGGGGGGTAAGTCAAGCCGAAGCGGAAAATTGCCCCCGTCCAAGCCAGAAGGTCTTCTTGAGTTAGGCTGCTGTGGACGCACCCGGCCACGGACCTAACGAGGAGAACCACCATGCCGCCCACCGCTGGAGATACCCTGCCCGACGCTCGAGGCACCGTGATGGCCGATGGCCGCCCGGGTCCGGTCAATCTGCGCGAGCTGGTCGGTGACAAGAAGACCGTCATCTTTGGCGTGCCTGGCGCGTTCACCCCAACCTGCACCAATGATCATCTGCCGACCTTCGCCGCCTCGGCCGACCAGCTGGCCGCGGCCGGGATTGAGCAGACCATCTGCATGTCGACGAACGACATTTTCGTGCTCTCGGCCTGGAACGCGGCGCACGGCGCTGAGCACATCACCATGCTGGCCGATGGCTCGGGCGATATCACCCGCGCGCTCGACATCGGGCTGGATCTCTCCGGGTTGGGACTCGGGTTCCGCTGCACGCGGTTCGCCATGCTGGTCGATGGTGGCGTGGTCACAGCCTTCCAGACCGAAGAGAACCCCGGCGCCTGCGCGCTGACCTCGGCCGCGGCGATCCTCGAGCACGCCTGAGCGCCCCATCGCTGTCGCCCCAGTACTGCCGCCATGTCGGAGGCCGACGCCGCCCCGAGGGGCGCTGATGACCTGCGTCGCCAGGACGCGGAGGCGCTGCTGCGTTACCGCGGCGTGCGCAGCGCGCACACCTACGAAGCCTCCTGGTACAACAACGCGACCTTTGTCTTCCCGCTGATTGCGGTGATCATCGCCGCGATCGTCTGGTTGGCCACCGGCAGCACCGAGGCGGGCAGCGCGGCGATCTTCTTCCTCGTGGTCACCGCCGCCATGCTGCCCGTCGTGTTCATCACCTGGCAGCGCCAGACTACGGCGGTGATCGTCCATGAGGACGGCGTGACCGCGCTGCACGCTGGTCTGGAGCAGGAAACGATTGCCTGGGATGAGCTGCGCAGTGTTCGACGGGTTGAGACGATGGGCAATGTCCGCTGGTATCTCGATGGCGTCGGCGAGCGGCACATCGTGATTGAGGGCGAGATTGCCGAGCGCGAGCAGCTGCTTGACGCGGCGCGGTCCGAGTTCGAACGCCGTAACGGTTAACCGCCACCGGCGGCATCGGGCGCTGACGGAGGGCCGGGGCTGTTCAGCGTCGGCCGCGAGTTGGTCGGCAACGCGATTGCGGTCGCCGCAGTCTCGCCGTCTTCGTCCAACACGATGGTGACCGCGGCGCCCGAGCCAATCGTCAGTGGATCGACCCGTTCGAGGCGAAGCAGGAACGTCGTCTCGTCGGTCAGCCTGATCTCCGCTCGGCCGGTGCGCGTCTCGATGATCAACTTCTCGCCCGACACGGAGATCACCTGGCCAGTCAGCACCTGTCGGCCTTGCAGACCTTCCGAGTTGCCAAACGGGCTCAGGCCGCTTGCGCCGAGCACGATGCTGGCGTTGGGATAGGCCGCTTCATCAACGTCGACTTGCAATCGCCCCGCGACCACGCTCTCCGAGACCACCAGGTCTTCATCCGAAGGTTGTGGCGCGACGACATCGGAGCCGACGAACCAGCCACCGACGCCAACGGCGGCGAGCGCCCCGAGGCCGATCAACCAACCCAGGTATCGCAGCATCATTCACCCGCGTCCGCAAGGATGGCGTCGACGACGGCCTCGTCAGTGATTGCCTGCGCAGCCGGGATGATCACGATGCCAGTGGTGATGAAGGTGTTGACGTTGTCGTCCGTGCCGCCGATGACGACATAATCTCCATGCTGGACGGCGTCAGTCCAGATTGGCAGCATGGCCTCGATGATCGAGTCATCGCGGAAGCGGATCGTGCGCAATGAGTCGCCGACGCGAACGATCCAGGCGTCGCCCGAGCGCTCGGTGATGAACCCGCTCAGGTCGCCGATCGGCGCGCCGTCGCCGCCGATTCGTCCTTGCTGCGAACTCTCGTAGACGCGGACGACTTCCTGCTGCTCAGGCGCGCCCCACTGATAGCCGGCGCCGAGCGCCGCGCCAAATACGACGCCCGCAAGCGGGATAAGCAGCAGGCGTGAGGTCAGACCGCTGAGTCGGTAACGCACGGCGAATCGGTTCAGGTTTCGTTCGCGTCGCTGATCTGAGCGACACAAAGAGGGCGGACATTGGTCCGCCCTCTTTGATGCATCGTTGTGACCAACGTCGCAGCGTCGTTAGACGGAGAGCGCGTCGGCGACGTCGCCGAGGCCGATCGACTCGAGCTTCTCGCGGCTCGGCAGACAGGTCTCGGTGTCCCAGTCGCAGGCGTTGAGGAAGTCGGTCTCCATGGTCTCGATGTCGAGGATCACACCGGCCAGCGGGCCGGTCTCCTGGACCGTGCCTTCGCCGCCCCAGAGGCGCGGCGGGGCGAAGCGCTCGCGTGGGTTGTCGCCCTCGCGGACGGTGAAAGCCATGCGCAGGTTGGCGATTCGCTCGCCGGCCAGCTGCAGGTCGTCGCCGCTCAGGTCCCAACCGGTGACCGCGTTGATCCACTGCGGGAAGCGGTCGGTCGGAGCGGCCATCATGATGAACTGACACATGCCGGTCGAGTTCGAGATGTGCATGTACTCCGATGCGCCCTTGTGGTGCTCGCCGCGGTTGTTGTAATCCTTGAAGTCGCGCGGCGCGGCCGGGTACTCGGGGCCGCCGTAGCGTGAGTTGCCCTCGTACTGCGTGTGACGGGCCGGCGTCGGGTCGAGCTTGTAGGTCGTCCAGTACTCCGGCTGCAGCTTGGCGTCGTGCATCGGTAGTTCCTGGCCACCGACGTCGGTGCGGAACTCCTGCGCGCGGTCGTCCTTGTTCTTGGCGTCGATTTTCTCCGCCGCGACCTTCATCCCGTCGGCCAGCAGGTCGCCGAAGCCTTCGCGCTTGCCGATCATGTGCAGCATCTCCATGATGCCATCGTCGTTGGCCCAGGTCAGCTCGACGCCGCCGGTGTCCTCGAGGTTGATCAGACCGTTCTCGAAGCACTCAATCGCGAACGAGATCGTGGTGCCGGCGCCGATGGTGTCGAGGCCGTACTCGTTACACCAGTGGTTGGCGGCCTGCATCATGTCGATGTTGGCCGAGAGGTTCATCGTGCCGAAGGATGCGACCGTCTCGTACTCGGCGCGGTGCGTGTCGACCGGGTACTTGAAGGAGCCCTTCTCGTGATGCGCCTCGGACAGACCCGGAGCGACCGTGCCATCCGGCGACTCGATCGACTCGGCGCCGCAGGCCATCGGACAGCGCCAGCAGCCGTAGCTCTTGTGGCGCACCGCTTTGCCGTTGACGTCGACCGCGCGCGGCGCCGGCGAGTGGTTCGGATCAATCGGCGGCATCCCGGTGTTCGGGTCGATCTCCAGCTCGGCGTGCGTCATCCGAGTGGCGTTGAACACCATCCCCGACATCGTGTCCACCTCGGGGAAGACGTCGACGCCAACGCCGCCCCAGTTGCGCACGGGCGAATCGCCATTGTGGGCCGAGCCGGTGCTGATTCCGGTCGTGCCGAAGCCGGCGAAGAAGTCGCGCAGCGGAGCGATGAACTCCTTGCGTGATTGTTGTGCCAGAGCACGGATATCGGAGT
>RKRS01000176.1 GCA_007571275.1 Dehalococcoidia bacterium | reverse complement strand
TCGATGACCGCGTCGAGGCCGCCCAGGTCTTCCGGTCCTTCTTCGTCATCTTCGCTCACGCGCGGGGCCAGCGCCGTCGCCACGGCGACCGCTCCGTCTGTCAGGGCGCTGACACCCTCCGGCAGCACAAGATCGCGAACCAGTACGGAATGTCCGAATTCGTCGAGGACGGAGATATCGACCTCAAGCACCGATGGCATCGCGGTCGGCAATGCTTCGAGCATGATGTACTCGAGCGATTGCACGACCGTGCCGCCGCGGGTTTCGGCCTCCGAGTCGCCAATCAGTACCAGACGCGCTTCGGAGTGAATCGCCCGTGTGAGATCGACCTGGTAGAAGTCCAGGTGCAACACGCTCCGAGAGACTGGATGTCGCTGCACATCGCGTAGCACGACCGGAATGGTGTCGCTTGCGCCATCAATCGACATTGGTACTACGGCGTTGCGGTCCAGAGCGCTGAAGACCCGCCGGATCTCCGTGAGCTCTGTCTGGATGGCCACGGACTCGTGTCCACGCCCGTAGACGTTGCCCGGGACCAGCCCGGTTCGACGTAGTTGCTTGACTTTCTTGCCCAACACCGCCCGACTCTCGGCGCGGAGCACCATCTCAGCAGCGTCAGACATCGGCATCCATCCATCTCATCTGTGGTTCTTCGGTCGCACTGAGCCTATCAACTGACGCTATGAGCACATTCTCAGGCAGTCAAGCAACACGCACACGCCCCGTAGACTGACACCACCATGACAACCAACGAGCAGACCATCAACGAACCCCGGCGAGATCGGTTACTCGGCGTCGATGTTGGGGGGACCTTTACCGACTTCGTTCTCCTCCGCGACGGCGAGCTCAGCATCGCCAAACGACCTTCAACCCCGGACGATCCCGGCCGCGCCATCATCGATGGACTCGCGGAGTTCGGCTGGTCGCCTGAGGAAGTGGTGCACGGCTCGACGGTCGCAACCAACACATTGCTCACACGTAGCGGCGCCCCCACGGCGCTGATTACGACCAGAGGCTTTCGAGATACCCTGGTGATTGGCCGCCAGGCTCGCCCTGATCTGTACGCCCTGCATCCACAGCGACACGATCCGCTCGTCCCGCAACGATTGCGCTTCGAGGTAGAGGAGCGAGTCGCGGCCGATGGCGAAGTGATTACTCCGCTGAATCTCGATCAGCTGGAGGCCGTGCTCGATCGAATCGAGCGAACCAACACGCGTAGTGTCGCGATCTGCTTTCTGTTCAGCTTCATCAACCCCGAGCACGAGGCGATTGCCGCCGCGAGAGCTCGCCAGCGTGGATTCAACGTCTCAGCGTCGTACGAGGTCCTGCCTCAACACCGTGAGTTCGAGCGCATGAGCACGACGACCGCCAACGCCTACCTCGCCCCGGTGATGGCCAACTATCTCGATGCGTTCGATGAACAGCTCGGTCAGGATCGTGAGGACAACGTCCGACTGCGGATCATGCAATCGAACGGAGGCTCCATCTCAGCCAGCTCCGCCGGACGCAACGCCGTCCGCACAGTGCTATCGGGGCCTGCGGGGGGAGTTGCCGGAGCGTTCGCCGCCGCTGAGGCTGACGGATTCACGCAGGCCATCACCTTCGATATGGGCGGGACATCGGCCGACGTGGCGCTCTGCCCCGGTCGCTTGCTGGAACGAACCGATCTGGTCGTCGACGACATGCCGATCCGCACACCGGCGGTTGACCTGCATACGGTCGGAGCGGGCGGCGGCTCTATTGCCTGGTTCGATCCTGGTGGCGCGCTGCGAGTCGGCCCGCAATCCGCCGGCGCCGATCCCGGTCCAGCCGCATACGGACGCGGCGCGCTCCCGACGGTGACCGATGCGCACGCCGTCCTTGGGCGTCTCAGACCGGAACAGCAGCTCGGCGGTACCGTCAGCCTGGATGTCGCTCGAGCGCGACAGGCAATCGCTACCATCGCCGAACCATTCGGTTCGGTCGAAGCGGCTGCCCAGGCGGTTATCGATGTTGTCAATGCCAACATGGCCCGCGCATTGCGCGTGATCTCGGTCGAACGCGGATACGATCCCGCACGCTTCAGTCTCGTCGCCTTTGGCGGCGCTGGCCCGCTCCACGCCTGCGATCTCGCCGACGTTGTCGGCATCCCGCAAGCGCTCATTCCAGCCGCGCCGGGTGTGCTCTCGGCAGCGGGCATGCTGATCGCCGATATCACTCGCGACACTGAGCAAGGTTTGCACCTCAGCATCAATCCTGAGGACGAGGGGGAAATCGAAGTCCTCAATCAGGCCTTCACAGCCATCGCCGCACAGGCGCGTTCCGCGATCGCCGAAGACGGCTACTCCGACGGCGTGAGCGTCGAGTACTCCGCAGACCTCCGCTATCGAGGACAGTCACACGAGCTCACCGTTTCACTAAACGCAGGTCACCATGCCGCGGCGGTGAGGGATGCGTTCCATGAGTCCCACCGGGAGCGTTTTGGGTTTGCATCACTCGACACTCCAGTTGAGGTCGTCACCGCACGCGCCAAGGCGCGACACAGCGGCTATCGCGGCGACGTCGCGGTCTCTCGAGCGTCCTCGCAGGATCAGTCCTGGACCGCAAGCGTGACCTGGGATCGCCCCCGTGAGACTCAGATCATGACACGAGGCTCAGTGAGCGAGCCCGTCTCTGGACCGGCGATCATCACGCAAATCGATACGACCGTTACTGTTCCGCCGGCCTGGACGGCCACTCCACTGCCTACTGGCAGCCTCCTGCTACGACGCGATTCCTGAAGAGCTGCAATATGTCTGCTGTCAACATCGACCCTGCCCGCCTCGCCATCTTCGATTCGCTGGTCGGCTCGATCGCTGAAGAGATGGGCGCGGCGCTGCGGCACACCGCGCTTTCGCCCAACATCAAGGAGCGAGCTGACTTCTCCTGCGCCGTCTTCGACCACGAAGGACAGTTACTCGCTCAAGCCGCGCACATTCCCGTCCATCTGGGCGCGATGCCAGAGTCCGTGCGCGCTGTCGAGCGGTTGGCGCCTTGGCGACCCGGCGACCTCGCCATCCTGAATGATCCATTTCTCGGCGGCACGCATTTGCCAGACGTGACGATGGTCTCGCCGGTCTTCGCCCATGACTTCGCTGGCGATGATCAACCGATCGGCTATGTCGCCAGCCGAGCGCACCAGGCCGACATTGGCGGGATGGCCCCGGGCTCGATGCCAGTGGCGCGCGAGTTGATTCAGGAAGGCCTCGTGATTCCGCCGATCCGCCTGTATCGCGCGGGCGAACTCGTCGAGGAGGCCATGGACTTGATCCTGCGCAATGTGCGCACGCCCGACGAGCGGCGTGGCGACTTCAACGCGCAGATCGCAGCCCAGCGGTTGGGAGAGCAGCGGATCGCCGATCTGTATGCGAGCTACGGAGCCAATACGTATCGCCAGACGACCCAGGCCCTGCTTGACTATGGAGAGCGGCTGACTCGCGCAGCGTTGGCGAACTTACCTCACGGATCATGGCAATTCAGCGATTCACTGGACGATGACGGCCATACGGACGATCCGGTGCCAATCAAGCTGAAGCTGACGCTCGACGAGGATCGAGCGCACTTTGACTTTTCCGATACCGCGCCACAGCGGGCGGCATCGATCAATGCGGTCGCGCCAGTCACGCGGTCAGCCTGCTATTACGTCATTCGTTGCCTCTTACCACCGGATACTCCGATGAATTCCGGTTTGTTCCGACCGATCACCTTCACGCTCCCGGAGCGCTCCATCGTGGCGGCCCAATCTCCAGTCGCCGTCGCCGCTGGAAACGTCGAAACTTCTCAGCGCATTGTCGACACCGTCTGGGGCGCATTTGAACAACTGTTGCCTGAGCGGATGCCGGCCGCGTCGTCGGGAACCATGAACAATCTGACTGCAGGCGGCGTCGATCCCCGTACCGGCCAACCCTGGGCGTATTACGAGACATCGGGCGGCGGACTGGGCGCTGGCCCCGAGGGTCCCGGCCTCGATGCGGCGCATTCACACATGACCAACACGCTCAACACGCCAGCCGAGGCTCTGGAATTGGCCTACCCGCTCAGAATCATCGAAAACAGCGTCAGGCCTCGATCCGGGGGCGGGGGATATCACCGCGGCGGACACGGACTGATCCGTCGGACACAGTTCCTGGGCCCGGCCCAGCTGACGTTGATCACGGAACGGCGCAGACAACGTCCTTGGGGAGTGCGCGGAGGCGAGCCCGGTCGATCGGGTCGAAACAGTCTGGAGACCGTCTCGTCAACCGGTAAGTCAGTGCGCCGCAAGCTGCCAGGCAAGGTCACGATCAACGTCGAGGCAGGCGACATCGTCCGCGTTGAAACTCCTGGCGGCGGTGGGTGGGGCGAAGCCGAATCAGGCTAAACTGAGGGCAACGAGCGACGAAGGAGCGACCATGTCGGACAGTTCTGACCGACTCGAACGCGACGTTGAAGAAGTCCTGGCAAACATCGAGGACTTCGACTGGCGCCGACGCCAGTCACGGCGGCCAGGTCCGATTCGACTGGCCGCGCAGCGCCTGGCGACAGGCTTGGTCAATCGAGCCACAGCGCTGACCCCAAACCACCTGCTCCTGCTCGGAGCGTTGATGCTGATCGTTGGGCTTGTGATCCGAGGCGGCGGGCTTTGGCTGGCGGTCGCGGGGATTGTCATCTTTGTGATCGGATTGTTCTGGACTTCACGCGGTGGAAATCCCCAGGCCAACCAGCCAAAGGGTGGATACTGGCGCGATCGATACATCAGTTACGAACAATCGACACAGAATCCGCTGCGGCGCTTCTTCCGCCGCAACCGCTGACTTCCTTCGACGCGCAGTGCTGCTTCGGCCACTCCTCTGCGTCGCCATCGCCACGACTCTGGTTCTTGCTTGTAACAACGAAGACCCTCAGGGCCCTGACAACTCTGCGACTCCCGCCGATCTGAACAGCGGTGAGTCGGCGCAGGCTCAAGAAGCACAGCAAGCGGCGCAGCGCTCAAGCGATCTTCGCGATCTCCAGGCAGATGCCGTTCAACCTCAGCCTACAGAGCAAAGCCATACAGAGTCGCATCAGGACTCGGGCGAACCGGCAGCGAGTGAGCGCGCGCAACCATCTCAATCTGAGCCACTGCCACCGAGACCTGGTGGACCACCAGAGCCAAACTTCGATATCGAAGTGGCGGTCAGGTACCTCGAACATCTCGCGGGCGAGTTGGGGCCACGGGCCTCCGGCACGGAGCAGGAGTTCGCGGCCGCCGAGTACCTGTCTGACACGTTCACTCAACTGGGATACGAAACAGAAATCCAGCAATTCACCATCCGCAGCCAGGCGAACGTCGGCAGGATCGATCTCGCTGATGGCTCCAGTCGGTTGGCTTTTCGATTCCCTGGCTCGCGTAGTGACGGTGTGGCAGGCGTCCTTGTCGAGGCGCCCGGCGTCGGTGAACCTGAAGATTTCGCATCAGTCGACGTCGATGGCAAGATCGCGTTCGTCGAGCGCGGCGTGATTGAATTTCGCATCAAGGCGGCCAACGCCGAGGCCGCCGGCGCCGCCGCGCTGATCATTGCCAACGTGCAGGTTGGCGAATCACTGAGCGGCAGCCTCCGCAATGACATCAGCAACATTCCTGTGCTGCTCGTCAGTCAGGAATTGGGCGATGAGCTGCGGGAGCTGATTGGAGCCACGATCTCGATCTCCAACGCCGCATCGAGCAACGGAGCATCCCAAAACGTCATCGCCCGGACGCCCAATGGCGCCTGTCGGGTCGTCGTCGGCGGACACTATGACACGGTGCCGGGCGTCGACGGGGCAAATGACAATGCGTCGGGAGCAGCACTCACACTCGCCCTCGCAGAAATCTGGTCTGACCACCCCAGCGCAGCCGACATTTGCTTCATCGGCTTCGGGGCCGAGGAGATCGGGTTGCACGGATCTGAGGCGTATGTCCGCTCGCTGCGTGAGAACGGTCAACTCGGCAACGTCACGGCGATGCTCAACATGGACGCGATCGGCGACGGAGAAGCGCCCTACCAAATCGTCGTTTCCGAGCCATTGAAAAGCATGGTCGAAGGTATGGCTGGCACTCTCCAGATCGAGGCCTATGCAGGCAACCTGCCGCTGCAAATCGGCTCTGACCACATGAATTTCTCCAACGTCGGTGTTCCGGTGGTATTCGTCTTCCCTCTGGGCGGGATCATTCATTCGCCGCTGGACAACCTCGAGAACATCGATCGCGATCTGTACACCGACATTGCCACGCTGAATCATGCCGTACTCGCGTGCTTGCTTGAACGGGCAGGCAGCCCAATCACTCCCACGATCCCGTGCGCCCTCGAGCAACCAGGAGCGCGCTCACATGCGACACTAGGGACGTGAAGTTCATGCAGCTGACCGCCCCTCTCGTTGGCCTCCTGTTTGTCTGTGCCGCGATGGTGTTCGTGGGTTGTAGCAGCGGCGGAGAAACCACCACGCAAACGTCCGAGGCATTGCCAACCTCTGACGCGACAACGATCAACGAGGACGTGCCGGTCGAGGCGTTGCCCGACCCACTGCCAGCGGCTTACCTCTTCGAGGATGAAGTCACCATCGAGCGCTTGCCGATCACGGAGATCACCTACATCGTTCAGCCAGGGGACACGCTCGCGTCGATTGCTGAGCAATTCTGCCTTGGTCCAGAGGGATCCGAGGCGATTCAGCGGCTCAACAACATTGTTGATATCAACACCATCGACGTCGGAGAGGAACTGCGAATTCCTGTGCTTGAAGGCGGTTGTGGCGCGGCTGATCCGGCGAACAACGACCCTGAAGAGGCCGAAGAATCACAACCTCCGCCCGGCGAGCTCCACATCGTCCAGGAAGGCGAGACCCTGGCCGGCATCGCCGAGCGCTACGGGTTTACCTGGATCGATCTGATGAACTACAACGGACTCACCGAGGAACAGGCGGTAAACCTGCAGATTGGGCAAGAACTGATCATTCCACCGTCGCCAGAACAATCCGAAACACAGACTGACCAGCAGGAATCAGGCGAGCCGCCCGGTTAGTCGCGCCGCCCTCATCACCACGTTCGCGGGTGATTGTCCGCGCGATACCCCTGTAGTAGCCTCACTCTCTGCGGAGCTGCGACAAAACGTGCCAACTCCGGCCGAGTGACAGGTGCCTCATGGTCTCACAACCTGCCCAGAACTCCTCGCAGCGCGGCATCGACTATCTACTCGAGGAAGTTGCCCAACGGCGCCTCAACGGCAACGCAAGCAAAGCACGCGCTGCCGCAATGGAGCGCCAGCGCAGTCGGGGCAAACTCAGCGCTCGCGAGCGACTGGACGTGCTCTTCGACGCCGGTTCGTTCACCGAGATCGATCCGTTCGTCAAGCATCGCGGCTCCGGATTTGGCCTGGAAACCAATCGACCTGAGGGCGACGCGGTCGTGGTCGGTCACGGCACGGTCGACGGTCGCACGGTCTTCGCATACGCCCAGGATTTCACGCTCTACGGCGGCTCAGTCTCCGAGGCCGCGGCCGAAAAGATTGTCAAGGTCCAGGATCTGTCGATGAAGGTTGGCGCGCCAATCGTCGCGATTAACGACGGTGGCGGCGCGCGCATCCAGGAGGGCGTCACCTCGCTGCGTGGATATGGCGAGATCTTCCTGCGCAACACGATGTCTTCCGGCCTGGTGCCGCAGATCGCCGTGTGCGCTGGACCCGCCGCTGGCGGAGGCGTGTATTCACCAGCGATCATGGACTTCATCTTCATGGTTCAGGGCACCGGGCAGATGTATATCACCGGTCCCGATGTGATTCGCGCGGTCTCTGGCGAGGAGGTCAGCCACGAAGAACTTGGCGGCGCGATGACTCACGCGACCAGGACCGGCGTGGCTCACTTCTGCATACCCGGCGAGGAAGCGACGCTCAACAGCGTGCGCCAGC
>RKRS01000255.1 GCA_007571275.1 Dehalococcoidia bacterium | reverse complement strand
GTCGCTGATTCGATTCGAGAGGGTTGGTTCAGAGCCCAACACGGCGCCATCGACGGGTGGCATCCGCTTGATCTGCTCCGCCACCACGCGCTCGGGCCGCTTCTGCACGGAGCGTCCGTAGCCGCGCATCCAGAGCGAAGCCAGACGCCTGGACTTGAGGAACAGCGTGTAGATCAGGCGCCATTCGTAGGACATGCCCTCAAGCACGTCGCCTGAGTCAATCGCGCCCAGGCCCGAGATCAACGCGACCTGGTGCAGACGCTCGGGCATCTGCAAGGCGCAGGCGAGCGTGTAGGGCAAGCCGGCCGAGATGCCGGCGACAGAGAACTGGGCGAACCCCAGGTGATCGGCCAGCTGACGCAGGTCGGCGGGCCAATCGAGGATCGTTCGATCTGGCAGCGGATCGGAGTAGCCGAATCCGGGTCGTTCAGGCGCAATCAGACGGATGCCGGAACGTACGGCTCCCGCACTCATGACGGCGGCCGCCACCCGGGAAGAAGGGATACCGTGATGAAAGAAAAGTGGCTCGCCGTTGGGATCGCCGTACTCGGCCCAGCTCAGCGCTCGGCCGTCGGATAGCCGCAGCACACTATGTGGCGGCTCGGGATCGTCGTCAGTTACGCGCTGGGAGACTTCGGCGCTTGCCATGTCAGGTGAGCGTACCACTCATCACGACTCGCAAGGGGCGACGGATGTTACGAGCTTGCCGCTAGGTCGCCCTGGCCGGATCGGAGACGAGCAATTCAGCCTCGACGTCATCAGCAAGATTTTCGACGACCGGCGTCTCGCCAAGGCAGCCATCCTCGACCTGCATGTCGAAGGCGTCGGCGAAGTAACGGTATGACTCGTACTGGTCGCCATACTTCATGTGCCCGGCCGTGTGGTGCGCGGCCGAGAGCAGAAGGGTATCGCGCATCTCGGACGAGGTGCGGCGATAGTCCTCGAGCATGCAGAGACCGATCTCCTGGTTATGCGGATCGTTGCCCTGCTTGGCGATACCGTCAGCCAGGGTTTCGACCAACGGCGCGTCATCGTAACCCTGCTTGAGATAGTTCTCGGTCCAATAGACCGACTGCTCGGTATCGAGCGCCAGCATGGCGTCGTTGAGTTCACCCAAGAGCTTGCCCTGCGACATCGGCGGCGCATCCTCGCCGCGTCCGTAACCGGCGAAGTAGGTCGCCGCGCCGCGCGTCTTGTTGCCCTTCGAGTTGGTCACCCAGTGCGCGCACTGATTGATGAAGTTGGCGGCGATAAAGAGCAGCTTGGTTTGGTGGGGATGATCGAAGTTCTCGTAGAACCAGCCCAGCATGTTGGTGTACTCGTAGCCGTGCTGCGGCATCGAGAAGTTGGCCGGCAGGCCGCACTCGAGCACGACGCGGGCAGCGGCGATTTGGATCGCGTCGAGGATCGACTTGGGCGAGCGTCCGGCCTTGAGCAGCGCGACCAGGTCCTCGATATAGGACTCCTCTGGCTCACGGATGATCGAGCGAATCAGCCCTTCGGCCTCGGGCGGCGAAAGGGGAATCTGGTTCTTGAACAGCTCCTGGTCTCGCGTGCTGGTCACGGTCGCGTTGAGCGAAGAGCTGGGCGGCTCCTCTTCGAGGTGGTACATCATGATCTGGCAGGCGGACTCATAGAGCGAGTACCAACGCGGACCGACCGCGATGTCGGGCACCCCGGCGTAGAGCACGTGGTGAGCGTGATCCCAACCGATCGCGCGTCCCAACTGAATGGTGGAACGGGCGCGGAAGGACTTGTGGCCGGTCGTGTATGAGCGGTTCCAGAACATTCGGTCCTGCACGTCGATCAGGCCGGCGAACATCAGCTGGGCAAGGATTGCTTCACGCTGCTCGGGGAACTGCTCCCAGAGACCGAGGAACAGCGCGTACTCCTCGTTGACGTGTCCGTACTGGACCAGTGCGAGCCAGGTGTTGAGGCCTTCCTGCAACGAGCCGTCCCAGTGGGCCGGTTCCTGATCATCCCAGTGGGCCGCCGGCGGAGCCGGACCGTCCGGGTACTTCGCAGGATCGTAGGTGCGGCGCGAGTAGTGTCCGGGCATCCGACCCTTGAGCTGATTCCAGATATCCAGTCCGGTCGGCACATACCAGGCCGTCTGACTGAGCGGCAGGTGACGCATCTCCTCCGAGACGAGATTCTGCAGGCCGAGCGTCGCCCGTGATGACAACAGACAGTGGTCGTTGTTGACGAAGCGCACAATGCCCGAGTCGATTCGCTGGTGATAGGGCACATGCGTGTAAGGCGCGTGTGCGCGAATCGTCTCGGACAGGATTTCCGTCGTCGGACGACCGTCCTTGATCAGGTCGAATGCCTGATGCAATGCGGACGTGTTGTCACGCGCGACGACGGTCTCGCGGTAGCGGTCGTAGGCGGCGGCGGTCGTTCGGTCCATATATGCGGGAGAGGCGCCACTGTCGCCGTTACCGGATGTCTTGTGCAGGCTCATGGAGCACTCCAGGCGCTGGATGGGGTATTGCTGGTCTTGCTGCGCAGTATAGCGATGAGAAGCGATCTTCTCCCTCCGCTCCCCCTCTGGGGGAGCTGCCGACAGGCTGAGGGGGCTTCCCCGCTTCACTCATTTTGCGGGAGCCACCTTCAGCTGCTTCGTGACAGCTTCCCCCAAAGGGGAAGCGAGAAGCCATATGAGTTTCCTCTGCGGAGGGAAGCGCTGCAACCTGACAACTCCGTATGTCCTATATTGCACATGTAGAGTCCTGCGTGGGCTTGAGAGACTTTCCGTATCCGCGCATTCGGACGATTGTGGAGAGGTATCCCATATGTTTGACGACCAACGAGCGCTGGTCGCCCATCTGATGCGTCGCGCCGGAGCCGGCGTGACTCCCGCTGAGCTGGACGAGCTGGCCAAACGACCGTACGCCGAAATCGTCGAGGACCTGATCAACCCAACCCTGGACGAGGGCGACGATGATCTCGTCTTCCGCTACTTCCCGGCGCTGGCCAACTCCGACACGCCGTGGCCTTGGAGCGGGCGCTGGATCTACTGGATGGCGAACTCTGATTCGCCCTTGCGGGAGAAGATGGCGCTGTTCTGGCACCACGTATTCGCGACGGCCTGGTTCAAGTCAGAGCACGGACCGTCGATGCCGGTACACATCCAGATGTTCCGCGAGTACGGGCTCGCCAACATGCGCGTGCTGTTGCTCGAGCTGTCGCGGGACCCGCTGATGATCTTCTGGCTGGACAACGTTGAATCGGTCAAGGGCGCGCCGAACGAGAACTATGGGCGCGAACTGCTCGAGCTGTTCTCGATGGGTGTCGGCAACTACACCGAGGACGACATCAAGGCCGCCGCCTACAGCTTCACCGGCTGGACTTTCGAGCAACCGATTCCGCTCTACCCGCATGGCGGCTACCCGGCCCGCTTCGTCTACCGCGACGATCTGCACGACGACTCGGAGAAAGAGTTCCTCGGTCAAACGGGCGCGTTCAATGGCGACGACATCATTGACATCATCGTCCAGCAGCCCGCCACTGGTCGCTTCATCGGTCGACACCTCTACAACTTCTTCGTCAAGGACGAGCCCGGCGTCTCGGCCTGGTCAGTGACCGAACCGGGCAACCCCGAGGCAGTGGCCGAGCTGGCCTCCGCCTTTATGGAGTCTGACGGCGACCTGCGCGCCGTGATGCGCGTGCTGTTCAACGCCGAGTGGTTCAAAGAGGCCCGTTACCAGCGCGTCAAGTGCCCGGCGGAGTGGGTCGCAGGCGCATACAAGCTCTCGGGCAAGCTGAGCATGCCCCAGCCTGAGATGTGGAACCTGCATATGACGATGGGCGCCATGGGTCAGAGCCTGATGGACCCGCCCTCAGTCGAAGGCTGGCACACGGGCAAGGAGTGGATCGACGGCGGCACGCTGATGGAGCGGATCAACTTCGCATCCAAGCTTGTCTCCGATCCATCGACGCCGGGCGTACAGGAGCTGGTCAGCCGACTCCAGGAGCGCGGCGTAAGCAGTCCCGAAGAACTGGTTGAGGCGACGCTCGACTTCGCCGGCCCGCTGGAAGTCTCGGACAACACGCGGGCGGCGCTACTCGACGCAGCCTCCGAGGGCGGCGCGCTCTCGTTCGACGACGAGGAAGCGATCGAGTCAACCGGCAAGCGCGCTGCACAGGCGTTGCGCCTAGTGATCGCCTCACCCGAGTACCAGTTTGCCTAGGCACCACGACGTTCTCAGCGACTAACGGAAACGGAACAACTTCATGAGCGGCAACGGACACACAGAACAGAAGGATCCCGTCCTCGTGATCGTCCAGCTTTCGGGCGGGAACGACTTCATGAACACGCTGATCCCGTACAACCAGGGGCATTACTACGACGCGCGACCGCTCGTGGGCATTCCCCAGGATGAGGTACTGCCGATCAGCGACGAGCTTGGCTTCAACCCTGCGGCCGAGCGACTGAAGAACATGTATGACGCCGGCGACGTCGCGGTGATCCAGGGGATCGGCTATCCCAACTCATCGCGCTCGCACTTCCGCGGCATGGACATCTTGCACACCTGCGAACCGGACCGCATCTCGACCGAAGGCTGGGTCGCCAAACTGATCCAACGGCTCGATCCGCATTCGGAGAATCCGCTGACTGGCGTCAACATCGGTCGTGGTCTACCACGAGCGATGGCCGCTCCGGGCGTCACCGCTACCTCCGTCGGCGATCTCGATAACTACGGCCTGATGCCCGACATCCAGGCCGAAGAGGATCGCAACCGCGACCTCGCCATCTTCAAGCGGATGTACACGCCGGCCGTCGGCGCGGGCATGGTCATGGATTACCTGCGTCAGACCGGCATCGACTCGCTGGCCGGCGCCAACATGCTGTCCACGGTGCCTGGCATGTATGAGTCATCGGTCGAGTACGGCGCTAACCCGATCGCCAAGGCGTTGCGCGACGTCGCTCGGATTCACACCGCCGGGCTGGGCGCGCGCGTCTTCTACACCAACCACATCGGCTACGACACACACTCGCACCAACCGCCGGTTCACCCGGGCCTCCTGCGTGATATGACGGGCGCGCTCGACGACTTCATGACCGACCTGCGCGAGCATGATGCGGCCGAGGAAGTGGCGATCCTGGTCTTCACGGAGTTCGGTCGGCGGATGAAGGACAACGGCTCAGGCACTGACCATGGTTCCGGCGGTGGCGCGTTCATCATTGGCGAGCACGTCAACGGCGGCCTCTACGCCGAGTACCCGTCGATTGCCCCGCAGGACTGGCTCAACGGCGAAGACCTGCAACACACGGTCGACTTCCGCGGTATCTATGGCACCATGCTCGAGCAGTGGATGGGTGTTGAGCCGGAGGAGATCGTCGTAGGCGACTTCGAACAGGTACACCCGTTCGCACGGACGATGCTGACGAACTAGATCTCATTCATACGGCTCCCGCCAACAGGAGAGTCTGGAATAGCGCTCCCCCGCTGGGGGAGCTGTCGCGGAGCGACTGAGGGGGCCGCTCGCGACACGCTGGAAGCCCCGGAGGTACGACATGGCATTCCCACACGCGATGCTGCGCTGCGGCTACCCCTACGAGCGCGTGCTCGGCATGCGCCGCGTGACGACGTTCCCCGTTGATATCGCCATCGGCGACGACCGCATCTATGTGGTTGGCCGCACCGAGCTTGGCGTCGGAGGGAACATCCGCATGGTCTCGCTGAAGACCGACGATGAGCTCGGTGACGACCTGACACACGGCGATCTGGGCACGATGGCCGACACGGGCCACATCTGGCCCGTCGCCCTGTTGCGCACCGACGACGGCAATCTGCACGTGCTGGACGAGGGAACGCACAGCGTCACCACCTACTCGCCTGAGGGTGAGAAGCTGAATCAGTGGGGTGAGCACGGCTCCGAGCCTGGGCAACTGGACCGTCCGTCCGGCATGGCCTTCGACGCCGACGGCAATGTCTGGATCGTTGATACCCAGAATCATCGGATCCAGCAGTTCTCACCAGATGGCGAACTGTTGGGTGGCTTTGGCGAGCATGGCGATGGCCCTGCTCAGTTCAACATGCCGTGGGGCATCACGTTCGACTCCGCAGGCGACATGTACATCTCAGACTGGCGTAATGACCGCGTGCAGAAGCTGAGCGCGTCGGGCGAGCACATCATGGACTTCGGCACGCGGCCGGGCTATGAAGTGCAGCGACCGTGCGGCATCGCCGTGGACGAACACGGCGACCTCTACATCGCCGAGCGTAACAAGCATCGAGTCGTGATGTACGACCATCGCGGGCGTTATGTGGAGTCGTTCAAGGGGGCGGCCACGCTGTCACGGATGGGTCGCGAGTACATCCGCGCCAACCAGAAGACGCTGAGACTGCGCGAGATGACCTCGCTGGAGGAGCAGAAGCGGCTGCGCTTCCCACAGGGCGTGCGCTATCACGAGGGTCGGCTCTACATCTGCGACTTCGGCAGCCACCGCGTCCAGATCTTCAAGAAGGATGCGGAAGCGCTGACCGAGAACCAGATCATGGCTGAGCTCCGCGCGCCAACGCTGTCGACAACCTAGGCATCAATCAGGCGCTGTGTCCCTCGAGAGGGGACACAGCGTCTCAGCAAAGCCTCAGCGGAACGGCGGCGATGGATGCCCATGGTCTTCGGCTTCGCCATGCATCGTCGCCAACAGCTGGAGGCGGAGTTCCTGCGTATCGCCGGTTCGATGCGTATGTTGGGCGCCCAGCGTTTCTGGCTGACCGGTGACCTGGCGCGCGATCAGGTTGCCCCTGATTCCGGGCTGCATCTGTTGGTCATCCACGAGACCGAGCAGCCGTTTCATCGACGCTCGGACTTCTTCCAGACCCATCTGCGCCCGCAGGTGGGAACAACGTTTACCGTCTACACGCCGGCGGAGTTCGCCGAGTGCAGTAACACGGATCCGGTGATCATCGAAGCGACCAGCCTCAGCGATGAGGTGATCGTGTGAGCGGGCGGACGGAGTCGGAGCGTTGGCTGGCGCAGGCGCAGCACGACCTGGCGGGGGCCGAGCACGCCGTCTCGGGTGACTTTCACGCGCTTGCCTGCTTCCTCTGTCAGCAGGCGGGAGAGAAGGCGGTGGCGGGCTATCTGTTCGCGCGCGGAGCCGATCATATCTGGGGACATGCGCTGGCCGATCTCTGCGAAGACGCGATGCAGCTGGACCAGTCGTTTGACGTGATCAAATCGGTGGCGATGTTACTGGACAAGTACTATCACCCGACCCGATATCCGACCGGTCTACCTGGCGGTGTCCCGCATGATGTCTATGATCAGGTGGACTCTGGCCGCGCGCTCGAGATCGCGCGCGACGTACTGCAGTTCGTCTCGACCAGGCTTGATTCGCTCGACCAGTGATCCAGTTCCGACACGTCCGCCTGAATGAATACCATTGCGCCATGCTGCAAGACCTCATGGAGCTACAGGATGCGCCGAACCCACAGCCAGTCATCGTCGAGGACGCAGTTGCCGAGCACGGGCTCGTCTTTCGACCGACCCTGCGACATACGGGATATCACCCCGGCGTGCTGGCCAAGCTGGTCGAGCATGGTCTCATCGATCTGACTCACGTCGGGGAAGCCAGCTACCGGGTATACGTGACGCCGGTCGGTCGTGACTGTTACGACGATATGTGTGGTCTGACCTGAGCGCGATGGCCGCGAAGCGCCAGGAGCCAGAGCTACCGCGTCCACTGTCGCCACAGCGTCTGGGCGCGATCCGCAAACGGCTGCTGGATTGGTACGCCGAACACGAGCAGCCGTTTCCCTGGCGCAACGCGCGTGATCCATATGCCGCGCTGGTTGCGGCGGTCTGCGCGCAACAGACTCAGATGTCGCGGGTACTCGAAATCTATGACCGCTGGATGTCAGCGTTTCCGACTATTCAGAAGCTGGCCGTGGCCAGCGACGCGGACGCGCTTCGGGTCTGGGGACGAGCGGGCTATCCACGCCGCGCCCT
>RKRS01000061.1 GCA_007571275.1 Dehalococcoidia bacterium | reverse complement strand
GGCGGGCGGCGTCGAGCAGGTCCTGCTCGTCGACGACCTTGCTGACGGCGTTGCGCAAGCGTTGCGAACCGGCCTCGGGCGCGAAGGTCATCGAGTGCTTCTTGCGCGGCGAACAGAGCAACGCCACATCGACGCTGAAGCTGTCGACGCGAGTCGAGGGCAACGAGATGCCGATGTCGTCGCCGAACTCGGAGCGCAGCGCGCGGACGATGGCCTTGATCTGCGAGTGATCAGTCGATGAGAGAGAGACCAGCGAGAGATCATCGAAGCCGGTGTTGCGGAACAGTTCTTTGGCGCCGGCGACGACTTCTTCCGGCGTGCGCTCGCGCAAGGGTCGGTAGATCATCCCGGCCTGGCAAAATCGACAGCCCTGCGTGCAACCGCGTTGGATCTCGATCCCAGCCCGATCATGAACCGTTTGCAGGTAGGGGACGATCGGTTTGGTCAAGATCGGCGGTAGCCCCTGGAGGAAGCGCTTGATCACGGGAACGGAGGCGTCGTCGTCGGTGGCGAAGACCTCGGTGGGAGTGCCATCGTCCGCGTAGCGCCACTCGTAGAAACGCGGAACATAGACCCCGGGGGTACGCGCCAGCGCTCGGAGCAGTTCGATGCGGGATGCGCCCTGCGACTTGGCTTCGTGCAGCAGCTGATTGATCTCGAGGATCACATCTTCGGCCTCGCCCAGCACGAAGGCGTCGATGAACGGCGCGAGTGGCTCGGGGACGAGCGCTCCAGAGCCGCCGGCCAGGATGATCGGATCGTCATCCGTGCGTTCGAGACTGTGGATCGGGATGCCGGAGAGGTCGAGCATCTCGAGGATGTTGGTGTAGGTCAGCTCGTACGAGAGTGAGAAGCCGAGCGCATCGAAGTCGCGCAGGCTGCGACGATTTTCGAGTGAGAAGAGCGGCTGGCTGTGGCTACGCAGGCTGTCGGCCATGTCGGGCCAGGGCGTATAGCAGCGCTCGGCCAGCGTGTCTGCAGTGTGGTTGAGGATGTCGTAGAGGATCGCGAGTCCGCCGTTGGACTGGCCGATGTCGTAGAGGTCGGGGTAGATCAGGGCCCAGCGGACGGCGCGCTCGTTCCAGTCGTGTTCGATCACATTCCATTCACCGCCGACATAGCGGGCGGGTTTGGAGACCCCGCGCAGGAGAGGATCGATGTCGACAGTAGGCATGACGCGTCTCGCTGTCGCTCCGCTGAGGAGCAGGCAATTCGTAGATTCACGCTATCAGAGAACAGGCTGAGACGATTCGCGCCGGGAGCGTCACTCGGAGCGAGGCAGGGGCGCTGAGGAGCGCATTGCAGAAATGGCGGTCGGTTGGGAAATCGCGAAGCTGGCGCAGACGCCAGCAATGTCAGTTTCGAGTACGCCGCTCATCAGCGTATGCTCGCTGCATGGTTTCCTCGTCAAAGCTCTCCCATCAAGAGTTTCCGTCCGCCTTTCATCCGCTTCCAGCAATCGGACCGGATGCGCCTCGGTGGGGCGAGCGGTTTACTCAGGAGATGCCGTCGCTGGATCCCCCGTACTACGGCGTGAATCTGGTTGATGTGCGCCGGGAGCACTACGACGCGATCCGCCAGAACATCGAACTGCAGGCGCAGGGCGCCGCCCAGCTGTTCGGCGGCCGACTGCATTTCTACTCCGTGACGGACTACGGCGAGATTCGGCGCGTGATCTTCATCATCTACTTTGAGACATTCCCCGATTCACTGGCAGGACTCATCCCCGATCAGGCCAACGACGTGGCTCAGTTTCCCGATATCTGGTCGGGGTCCGACCTCTGGTCAGAGTTCACACGCCTGGCGGAGGGCTACACGTGGTGGATCACGCCCGCGCTGCCAGCGAACGAGACCCCATGGATCTCACGGTAAGCAAACCCTGCTGGCTCTCTCCATTGTCCCCTGCCTACGCAGGATCAGGCTTCTACGGGGGGTCTTCTCCCTCGTCGGGGATAGGGGGATCAGAGCTGCGGACGGGACTGTAGGAATCCTGTACACTGGTACTTGCGCAAGGATGCGCCCGGACTTATTGGGCGGTTGACCGCTCTGGACTGATTGGCGGCCGCATGGCCGCCATTTTCATTTACGGGGACTGTCGTGATCGAGGCAGTGCGACGGTTCTGGGACTGGTCGCTCTGGCCAGTCTGGTGGCTGCGACGAGGACTGCTGCGTTCGATTTCGACGCTGGAAATTCTGCTGGGCGGATTTGGGCTCGTGGCCGCCCTGGTAACGGCGGCGCTGCTCTCTCCCGTATTGGGCGCGTTGCCTGGAGCGGCGGGTGACTTCGCCCCGATCGGCATGGCGATCCTGTTGGCGCCGATCGGGGTTGGTGTGGCGCTCGGTCGACGCGCTGAAGTGGAACGCTTTCTCAACACCGTCCGCGGCCGGGCGGACGAGGTGGCGGAGTCGGTGGCGTTGGTTCGTCCCTCTGTGGCATCCGAGGTGCTGCTGGATACTTCCGCCATCATCGACGGCCGCATCGCCGAGGTGGCGGCGAGCGGATTCTTGCTATCCAACATCGTCATCCCGCGCTTCGTGTTGGACGAGCTGCGCCGAGTCGCGGACAGCTCTGCTGAGCTCAAGCGGGGGCGAGGACGCGCGGGGCTTGAGCTGCTGGCTCGGTTGCAAAGTGATGACACCGTGCTGACCGAGATCGTTGATGATGGCTCGACGGATAGCGATGGAGACGTCGATGCGCGGTTGGTGCGCATGGCCAGGGAACGGGGCGCCGCGTTGGTGCTCACCGATGCCAATCTGGCGCGGGTCGCCGAGCTTGAGGGCGTGCGGGCGCTGAATCTGAACGTGTTGGCCAATGCGGTTAAGACGAACGTGTTGCCTGGCGAAGCGCTACGCGTTGAGCTGATCGAACCGGGTCGCAACGCCGATCAGGGCGTGGGCTATCTGCCTGACGGCACGATGGTGGTCGTTGAGCAGGGCGTGTCAGCGATCGGCGAGGCGCGCGACCTGGTGGTCAAACGCGTGATTCAGACTCAGGCCGGCCGAATGGTCTTTGCTCAACTGGCCGACAGAGAGGTGGGCGCGTGAGGGCGGGCGCGATCCTGCTCGCCGCGGGCAGCAGCCGACGGATGGGCGGCGGTGACAAGCTCCTGTCAGCGTTGGCCGGTCGACCAGTGTTGGCCTGGTCGCTGTCAGCCTTCGAGAAGTGTGACGCGATTGATGATGTCGTGGTGGTGACATCGCAGGCGAATCGTTCGGCGGTTGTTGAGCTATGTCGCGGGTTGGCAACAGTCCGGGCGCTCGTGTTGGGCGGGAAGGAGCGTCAGGATTCGGTTGCGGCCGGGTTGTCAGCGCTTCGACGTGTGGACTTGGTGGCCGTGCACGATGGAGCGCGGCCGTTGATCACTCCCGAAGGCATTGCCGAATGCATCGAACGGGCGGCAGCGGGAGTCAGCGTGGTCGCCGGCGGGCCGTCGGTGGACACGATCAAGGTGGTCGGCGCCGACGAGGCGGTGGTAGCGACGCCAGACCGCAGCACGCTGCGGTCGGTGGCGACGCCTCAGGTGTTTCAGGCTGACACGCTTCGCCGTGCGCATGAGGCGGCGCGACGCGACAGCGTCCTGGTGACTGATGACGCGGGATTGGTCGAACGCCTGGGCGAGCGAGTCGTCGTGCATGACATCGGCAGACCAAATCCCAAGATCACCTCGCCTGCGGACCTGGTCGTCGCTGAAGCGTTGTTGGGCGTTCAGTACGAGGTGCGCAGCGGGATTGGGATTGACTCGCATCGGTTTGATCCGCAGCGAGCATTGGTGTTGGGTGGCGTGGGGATTCAGGGCGCGGATGGCTTGGCTGGCCATTCGGATGCGGACGTGCTGACCCACGCGATCATCGACGCGCTGCTGGGCGGCGCCGGTTTGGGCGACATCGGCGCGCACTTCGGTACCGCCGATCCACGCTGGTCAGGGGCGAATTCGATCGCCATGCTGTCGATTGTGCTGGAGCGATTGGCGGAGGTTGGCGCGACCCCCCAGTCGGTTGACGCGACGGTGATCGCGGAGCGTCCCCGGCTGCGCCCCTACATCGAATCGATGCGGAGACATCTGGCAGAGGCATTGGGACTCGATCCGTCTGCGGTCAATGTAGCGGCGACAACGGCGGAAGGCATGGGCGCGTTGGGACGCGCGGAGGGAATGGCGGCGCACGCAATCGCGACCTTGCGCGTGCGGCGTACAGCGGGCGCGGGCGTATAGGCTGCGTATATGGATCGGCTGCGAGAGATAGGCGCGAGATTTGATGCGTTCGTCGGCTCCGTGTGGGCGGACATTCGATTCACCATGGAGCGCGATCCGGCAGCGACGTCCTGGGTTGAGGTGCTACTCGCCTATCCCGGCGTGCATGCGCTGCTGCTCCACCGTCTGTCGAGTGCGCTGCTACGTCTCCAGGTGCCAGTGGCGCCGCGGTTGCTCTCCCATCTCGGTCGGTGGTTGACGGGGATTGAGATTCATCCCGGCGCGCAGATCGCGTCGCCCTGTCTGATCGACCATGGCATGGGCGTGGTGATCGGTGAGACCGCCAGGATCGGTCAGCGCTGTCACCTGCATCAGGGCGTGACGCTGGGCGGGACCTCAACGCTGCGAATGCAGCGGCACCCGATGTTCGGCGATGACGTACTGGTGGGCGCGGGGGCGTCGATTATTGGCGCAGTTACGGTCGGCTCTGGCGCGAAAATCGGAGCTGGTTCGGTGGTTGTCTCCAATGTGCCCCCCTATGCGACGGTAGTAGGCGTACCGGGACATATCGTGGCGTACTACGACCCCGGCGACGACGCCGTGCTGCGACTTCCTGACCCTGAGCATGATCGGATCGAGCATCTGGAGGCTGAAGTCGGGGAGCTGCGCTCAGAGCTGCGTCGGTTACGTGATCGGGTGGAAGACGCCGATCCACGTCCCGGAGAGACGGCCGCTGGATAGTCGCTCAGACCGCCGCCATTACGGCGGTGTTGTTTACGCTTGCCATGACGCGCGTTCCAGGTACTTGGCCCTGACCGGGCCGTGAATGGGGTTGGTCTGTGGATCTGTACAACACGCTGACACGTCGCAAGCAGCCGTTTGAGCCGCAGGATGATCCGATCTCGATGTATGTCTGCGGAATCACGCCGTATGACGACGCGCATCTCGGTCACGCGATGTCGATCATCATCTTCGACACACTGCGTCGCTACCTGGAGTGGCGTGGGCGTCGGGTGCGATTGATCTACAACTTCACCGATGTCGACGACAAGCTGATCGCGCGGGCGGCGCAGGAGGGGATCGAGGTGTCGGAGTTGGCCGAGCGGCAGATCGCGTCGTTCATGGGCGAGTGGCGCGAACTCGGGATCGCGCCTGCAGACGTGCATCCCCGAGCAACCGAAGAGATCCCGCAGATGCTGGAGCTGATCAGTGGGCTGATCGAAAAAGGCAAGGCCTATCCGGCTGGCGGCGACGTCTACTTCCGTGTCCGCGAGATGCCGGGCTACGGCAAGCTCTCAGGCCGCTCGCTGAATGACATGATTTCGGCTGAGCCCACGGATATTGGCGTCGAGAAAGAGCACGCGATGGACTTCACCCTCTGGAAGGGGGCGAAGCCGGGCGAGCCGCAGTGGGAGAGTCCATGGGGACCTGGACGACCGGGTTGGCACATCGAGTGCTCGGCGATGTCGATTCGCTACCTGAGCGAGCAGATCGACCTGCACGGCGGCGGGATGGACCTGATCTTCCCGCATCACGAGAATGAAATCGCGCAGTCAGAGGGGTTTTCAGGCCGCGACCCATTCGTCCGTCACTGGATGCACAACGCGATGATGCAGGTCGGCGGCGAAAAGATGTCGAAGTCGACGGGTAAGATCGTGCGGCTTCGAGAGGGACTGGATCGGTACGGCGCAGACGGGTTGCGGATGTTTGTGCTGGGTGGACATTACCGCTCGCCGTTGACCTACTCGGAGGAGTCGCTGTCGGCGGCATCGCGCGGGGCCGAGCGTCTGCGCATGGCGGCGACGTTGCCCCTCGTCGATGGGGACGGTGATCTCGATCCGACGGAACCGCGAGAGAAGTTCATTGCCGCGCTGGAGGATGATTTGAACACGCCGCAGGCGCTGGCGGTCTTGTTCGACCTGGCCCGCGAGATCAATCGCGCCCGCGCCAACGATCAGTCGGCTGGCGCGGCTCGCGATGCGCTGGTTGAGCTGGGCGGCGTTCTGGGCCTGGGATTTGCTGGCATTTCCGCGTCTGGCGAGTCGGACGCCGGACCATTCATTGATCTGCTGGTGTCGATTCGACAGGAGTTGCGCGGCGCGAAGCAGTATGCGCTGGCCGACTCGGTTCGCGACCGCCTGACAGAGCTGGGTGTGGCTTTGGAAGACACGCGTGAGGGAACGCGATGGCGCCGGGTCCAACCCGAGCCGGAAGCGGTCGAGGAGGAGCCCGGCGCCGATTCGTTGGTCGAAAGCGCGCTGCGCTTCTGAGCGCGGCGCTCCTACTCCCGGTTCCTGTTGCGGATGACCATCCGCCGTCGGCCGGCGATCGCGCTCACGGCGATGACCAGCGTGACGATGGAGGCGACGGCGGACCAGAGGACGGTGCGGTCGCTGGAGTCGGCGAGGCCGCCGCTACCCGAGGTGGGGTAACCCATGGTCTGCCCGTCATCGTCCTCCATCATCTCCATCTCACCCTCATCCCCCATCATGGAATCGTCGCCATGCGCCTGGTCCATCGCGGCGCAATCGACGATCTCGACGCCTTCTGGCATCGTGGCGCCGAATCCTTCCAGCAGGCCGATAGCTTCCTGAGCGGTGTAGCTCTGGCCGAGTAGTTCAACGCTGGTCACCCGGTGCCTGTCATCCACGTTGATCATGATCTCGTAGGTGCGGCCGCCTGCGCTGACCGTGCCGCTCTGGCTCTCTTCGATGTTGACGCAGACCTCCGCGGATTGCATGCTCATCGCGCCGGCGTCGCCGCTATCTGCGCATTCGACGATGGCCACGCCGTCAGGCAACGGATAGGCTTCTTCGCCGGTAAACAGCTGCAGCATCGCCGCCGCGGGGATCGATTGGCCGCCAGGCTCAATGAACTCGGTCACCACGCCGCCATCGCCGATCGTGACTCTGAATGTGACTTCGCCATCTCGATCGCGGGCAGCGGCGGTAAACGAATACTCGCCAGGCGGGATGTTGAGACAGACGGGGGCGTCGCTTGGTTGGGCGGACACAGGTTGGAGAGCAGTGAGCCCGCTGGCGCTGATGACCAGCGCCGCCGCGACTACAGCGAACAGGATGCGTTTCATGTGAGCCCTTTGCATGTGTTGGAAATGACGAATGAGTCTGGGTTGCAGGATAGTTTCGGGGGTGTACGCGTCAAGTATTCACGCTCTCGTACGGATAACATCGGTCTAGGATCGAAATCTGCCCAGGTGGCGCAATTGGCAGCGCAGCCGATTTGTAATCGGCAGGTTGGGGGTTCGAATCCCCCCTTGGGCTCCAAAAATGCGAGTCCGTTTGCGTGCTGGTGAACAGAGGCTGGGCAGGGATGCAGTGAGGCCGGTCGCCGATCTGGATGTGCGGACGGGATCAATGGGAGTAAGATGAAAACAGTGTCGGGGTGGGTGAGTGGCTAATACCACCGGTCTGTAAAACCGGCGCCGAAAGGCTTCGCAGGTTCGAATCCTGCCCCCGGCACCAGCAATGACAATGACCCGCCGCGGCACGCCAGCGCGCTGCCCGCGGTGTTGGTGTTGGATCAGGCGGTTCAAACCAGCGGAACCTCGCCCGCATAGCTCAGTCGGTAGAGCGCGTTCTTGGTAAGAACGAGGTCTCCAGTTCAAGTCTGGATGCGGGCTCC
This sequence comes from Dehalococcoidia bacterium, assembly GCA_007571275.1. GTDB lineage: Bacteria > Chloroflexota > Dehalococcoidia > Bin125 > Bin125 > Bin125. Next base: position 155 of record RKRS01000061.1, on the reverse strand, counting down.
ATCCGCTGCGTCGGCAGCCGTTGGTCGGGACGCACCAGACCAGATCAATCACCAGCCGAAAGCGACTGGTTCAGGACAGGAGAGGCGAGATGGCGCGACGAGTGTACGAGCGAACGAAGCCGCACGTGAACGTGGGCACGATTGGGCATGTGGAT
>RKRS01000001.1 GCA_007571275.1 Dehalococcoidia bacterium | reverse complement strand
CGCAGCACGGTCGTTAGCCGCTGGCTGACGTATGCGGCGACGGGCTCCAGCTCCAGCTGCTGTTCGAGTGAGCCGACGCAGGTTGAAGCTAGCTCGCCCCTGACCCGGCCTGGAAGCCACTCCAGCCGGGTCAGCCCGACTTGGCAGAGCTCGCCCGAGTGACGGGGCAAAGGATGCGCCAGCTGCTCACTGCTCAACCTCAGCGCCCCAGCCTGGTCGTAGCGGTCCAACCAGGCGAACGTGAGTGAGGGCTGTGGACCGTCCAGCGACAAGCGTCGGCGGAGCCGCTCGCCTTGAGCCAGCGAATGGCTCTGGCTCTGGATCAGCGTCTGGCCATCGGCCCCACCGAAGGAGCGCAGCTCCAGCTTGAGCGCGATCGCGGCCCGCAGGCTGAGCTCCGCCTGGCCGGCGCTGACGACGAGCCGTTCCAGGTAGAGCCGCCGCCCCGGCAGTTGCGGTGGCAGCTCGAACTCGATCTCCTCGGGCAGTTCGGGTGGCGGCTCGGCGGCCTGAGCCAGGCTCGGCGGACCGAGCGCGCCGCACAGCGCCAGGCTGAGGACGACCGCCCCCAGCCCGCCGCCCCAGCGACGCCAGCGCTGCTTGCCGGTGGACTTGGTCAGTGCTCGGCGCGCCTCGTCGAACTCGCGCTGGGAGCGGCGCCGCTGCTGGTACTTGCGGAACCAGCCCAAGGGCGCGCGCGGCATCCGCTCGCCGCGACTACGCCAGCGACGCCGCGACTTCACCGCTGGTGCCGGCGGCGCGGGCGGCGCCGCGTGGATCAGCTGGGTCAGCGGTCCGGCGAACCGCCGCGCCCCGAAGCCGAAGCGCAGCAAGTCCGCCGCCAGGGCTGGCAGCGGCCGGCCGCCAGCTCGGCCAACGACCAGCGCCAAGCCGCAGAGCCCGAACCCGACCGAGACCGCGATCCGCGCCGCTGGCGCGCCGATCGGGATCTGCTGATAGAGGCCGTAGGCCAGGGCCGCGATTGCGGCGATCGCGATCAGCTGCGAGAACGTGAACCAGAGCAAGACGCGGTCCTCGGCCTGCAGGTGAGTCGGCACTTCGTGTTCATCCATCTCGGTCCTCCTTCCTTGCGGACCTAGTTGCCGCTGCTGGTGGTCGTGGTCGGGTCGGGCGGGGTGTCGATCTCGACGACCGGGTTCGAGACGGCGTCGATCACCAGCTCGACCACGCCGAAGGCGACCAGCGCCAGCACGATCCCGGCCAGCGCGGTGAGCATCGCCGCCTTGCCCCGCTCCATCTGGTGCGGCGCGCCTGAGGCGGTCAGGTACTGGTAGGCGCCGAAGACGAAGTAACCGACCCCGATCGCGCCGACCACGCCCAGGAGGATGCCGACCAGGTTGGAGATGGTTTGGGTGAGATCATCCATACGATCTGTTCCTTTCTCAGATGTCGTTCTGATCTGGTCCCGGGAGGGACTGGGACGACTCAGCACATGACGCTCCGCTCCTCTCCTGCGGGACTCGCAGGTCCGCTACTCGTTCTGACTGCGCAGGCCGCGGCCGGCCGACTCGCGCTCGCTGGATGGAGCGGCGGGACCGACGGTCGCTGGGGCTTGACCCACTGCGGCGCTCACGCCTGAGGTCGCACCCGCGCTGGACCGCTGGCTGGTCGCCGCTCGGCGACCAGCGGCCTCGGGTCGGGCCGCGACGACAGCCAGCGAGCGGGCTAGGTTGAGCGGTAGCGCCAGGCCGAACTGGAGCGTCCCCAGCCAGGCCGAAAAGGCCTGCTGGTTACCCAAGATCGCCGGCACCCGGGTGGCCAGGTAGACGAAGCCGAGCGCCATCAGCAGCTTCCAGACGAGATCGCGGGCCGGCTCGAAGGGACCGATCTCGGCTAGCTCGGCCAGGAAGCCGATGCCCAAGGCCAGCGCGATCAGCTGCACCGCCTGCTGGGCGACCGTGGTCGCGAAGAGCCGCAACCAGTGCCGGCTCCAACCTGATGAGTGCGGCAAAATCCAGAGCCCCATCGCCGCTGGCGCCAGCGCCAGCAGGAGATCGATCAGGGCCAGCCGCAAGACCATCTGCAGCAGCAGGTAGAGACAGAACAGGGCGTAAATCAGGTAGATCAGGGCCAGCAGCAGCGCGATCCCGACCGAGCCTGACTGGACTGCGGTCAGCAGGGTCTGCACGGGGGCCAGGAGCAGGTCGGCCGGCGTCACCTCGAGCGTGGCCGCGATGAAGCCGGAGACGGCGTGGGCCAGATCGATCACCAGCGCGCACCACCAGAGCGAGGCGGCGGCCGCGACCAAGCCCAGCAGCAGGCGCGGAATCAGCTCGCGCCAACCGCCGCCGCGTCCGCCCAGCGGCTCCTCCAGGATCAGGCTCAGACCGATCCAGCCGATGATCAGCGCCAGCGCCGCCGAGGTCACGATCCAGACGGCCAGCCAGGCATCCTGGACCAGCGCGTGCTCGTAGGTCAGATCGGCTGGGGTGCCAGTAATGATGTCTGACATCGCGCTCTACTCCCCCGCACAGGTCTGCGGCTCGGAGCCAGTCAGCGGCTCCAGCACCGCGCAGAGCGCGCCGTGCACGCCCTCGATCAGCCAGACCGCCAGGGCTCGGGCCCAGCGCTCCGGGTTGAGCGCGCCCAGAATCTTGTTGAAGATGCCGCCCGGCTGATACTCGGGGATGACCAGGTAGAACGTGCGCGGCTCGTTCTGGCCGACCGCTTGCGCGATCAGGACGAGCAGATACGCGCGCTCGGCGTCCAGTCCCGGCTGCTCGTCCAAGGCGGGGTAGTCGAACTCGTAGCGCCAACCCTCGTCGCGCTCATCCTCACCGCCGCGGACCAGGTAGATCGCGGTCAGCCACTCGCCCGTGTCCGCGTCGCGGATGCCGTAGCTCAGCTGGGCCAGACGCTGGTTGAAGATCGGGCGCGCCCGGAAGCCGCCGTCCTTCTGGCGCTCGACCGCCCCTTCGTCCCGGTTGACGATCACGAGCGGCTCGTCCGGGCCTGAGGACTGCGCCCCTGCCAGCTGCGTCGTCACTTGCCAGACCAACAGCGCCGCGAATCCGGCTGAGAGCAGTCCGCTGACCGCACAGACCAGGCGACGCCGACAACGACGAATCTTCGAGTCCTGCTTCACCTGCGCCTCTTTCAAGAACATACGTTCGTTCAGTAGTCCCGAGTGTGCCTGCATCTGGCCGGCTGCGCTAGGGCGCGCGCGTCGCATGTCACCGGCGTCATGATGCCGGTGACTCCAGTGCCCTGGACGGGCCGCCAGGGTTCGGCAGGCATGGGGCGACCCTCCTCGCGCTGCGCTGATAACCGCTGATCTTCAGCGCGAGACGGCCTGCGCGCCGCATGTTGCCTGGCAATGCCAACCGCGAGCCGTGCCGCCCCTCGGGCGCTGGCCCCTAAGCGCCCCAGCGCCGCTGGTGTCAACCAGCAGACAGATCACAACCGGACTAGGCGGGATTAGACGGGTAGAGCGCGATTCCGCCGCACGTGCTGTCACTTAGCGTTGGCGCCCGCAGCCTGTGCCCCGCTGTGCTGACTGGTGATTGACCAGGCTCTGGCGAACGCGATTGACCCGGCTGCGGCTGGGCTCAAGCTTGGACAACGCCGCTTTGACGGCTAACCCTGAGTCACACCGTGACGCTGGGTTCGACCAGCAGACGCGGCTGAGCCGGCGAGTCGGCAGCAGTGAACGCCGTTGGCCTGAGTGAAGAGCGCCGTTCTGGCCTCTTGGATCATGCGCCGAGCAACTCCGTCTCCGCGCTCAGCCCCGGACCTGACTCGTGCTCATCCCGCCGCAGATCTGGCCAGGTTGTCCACTCCGGAGTAGTCGAGGGCGTGTACAGCAATCTGACGCTTGGACAAGCTGGACAGGAGCGCTCAGACCCAGCTCTAGCTGGGCTCACGCCTGGACAACGCCGCTCGGGCAGCCACGCAACTGGGGAAGCCCTGGTTCCAGCTGGGTTCGACATTGCTGGACAGCCGGCTGGCGAGATTGGGAGCGGAAGAAGCGCGGATGTCAGACCCCGCAGCGGCTCCGGACGGCGAGCCGCCAGGCCGCCGCCGCGAGGGCAAGAGCAGCGGTGATGGCGGAAGAACGCCGGCTCGGCTTCGAACCGGTCGACCGGGAGTTCAGCGGCTGGGCTACGATGTTGAGAGCCGCGATTCCAGCGACAGCCAAGGCCGACGATTGATTGAGCCGAAGGGACGCACGGCTAGCGGGGAGACGGTTACTGTGACGAAGCATCAGATCCTCTACTCACTGAACGAGCCGGAACGCTTCATCCTCGCCCTGGTGGGGTTCCGGGGAAGACGGCAGCGAGTCTGTGCGTGATCTACAGCAGCCTTTCCGTCGTCAGCCGGGGCGGCCGCAGCGAGCCGGTTAAGCGAAGGATGTAGCAGAAATGGGCGCGACACACGTCACCGTGACCGTTCGCAACCCGGCTGAGCCGGAACGGGCCTGGGCGGGCTTGTTCTTGGTCGATACCGGCGCAACCGATTGCCTCGTGCCGCGCAAGCACCTTGAGGCGATCGGGCTCAAGCCCGAGGGGGCCCGCGCGTATGAGCTCGCCGACGGCAGCGAACTGCGACTCGACATCACCGTCGCGCGGGTCGAGTTCATGGGCGACGTGGTCGGCGCGACCGTCATCTACGCGCCCGACGATGCAGAGCCGCTGCTTGGCGTCACGGCGCTGGAGTCAGTCGGCATCGAGGTCGACCCCGTCAATCAGCGGCTGAAGCGGTTGCCAGCCGTGCGCCTCAAGGGTCTGTCGGCAATGGAGAGCGCTTCCGGACACCGGAAGCGTCGCTGAGGCCCAGAAAGAAGTTGATTGCAGTCGCGCTGCCGCTGGCGGCGGCACGAGCTGTGCTCTTCGCGCAGATGGTCGATGATCCCGCAGCCTGGCAAGACTGGTTCCGAACCAGGCAGGCTCAGGAACGCGAGACGGGCTGCGCGCTGCATGTTGCCTGGCAACGCCAATCGGGGGACGCGCACCGCAGCGGCGATAGCTCGGTGCTGGCATTGCGCAGTCCAGCGCCGCTGGTGTTAGCCAGCAGACACATTTCCATCGGACTGAGCCGGCGAGGTGGCGCGGTGAACGCCGTTGGCCTCACTGGGCGGCGCTGTGCTTGCCCGCTGCTGATCTGGCCAGTTTGTCCACTCCGGGGCAGTCGGGGGCGTGTACAGCAATCTGAAGCTTGGACAACTTGGACACGAGCGCCCAGACCCAGCCCTGGCTGGGCTCACGCCTGGACAACGCCGCCCGGGCGGCCACGCAACTGGGGAAGCCTTGGTTCCAGCTTGGTTGGACATTGCTGGACAGCCAGCTGGCTAGATTGGGAGCGGAAGGAGCGCGGATGTCAGACCCAGCAGCGGCTCCCGACGACGAACCGCAGCCCAAGCCAGCGGCGGACGGGTCGCTGCTGGCCGCCCTCGAAGGGCTGATTGCCCGCGATGGCCGCGAGCAGACCGCGCGCCGGCTCGAGGTCAGCGAGCGCACCTTGCGTCGGGCCCTCGCCGCCCAGCAACTCAGCCGCCGCCTGACCGAATCGCTCGAACGGCTGCTCCAGGGCCAGGCGGCTGAGCCGTCCCCGGCTCAGCCCGCCCCAGAGCACGAGAACGACGACCGACTGGAGACGCTGGCACGACGGCTGGACAGGCTGGAGCAGGCACTGCCAGAGCTGAGCCGACAGCTGGTCGACGGCCTTGCCGCCCTGCGCTCAGAGATCGAGAGCCTGCGCAGGTCCGAACCACTATCGCCGCTCACGGGTGGATCCGGTGATCAGCGCGGCGCAGATGTCCCGACGCTCACTGACCGGCCCAGCCCACGCCGTATCCATCCCGAGCTGGTCGAGCCCGACTGGGCCGCGGATGATGAACGGGTCTACGGCGCGGCCTGGCCGCTGGTCGCCGAGTGGCGCCTGCAGCGGGCTCGCTTCCAGTCCGATTGGCCCCAGTTCGACGGTCAGCAGGCCGAGGTGCGGATGCTCGAGCTGGAACTGCAGCTGATCGGCGAGCACGGACTGACCCTGCCGCCGGCCACACTGCCTGGCAATCAGCTGCAACGCGCCGAGCGGCTGCGCCAGCAGAGCCTGCGGCTCAGGGAGGCGCGCCGCAACCTGCGCCAGGCTCGTGTCCAGCGCTGGCTGGTTCGCCTCCTCTCGCTAGGTCGGCGCGGCGGCTGAGCGCGCCGTTCTGACATCCAGACGACAGAGGCTCGACCCGCCAGTCGCGCCAACCGACGCCGGCGACCTGGCGCCCGCGCGAGGTTCGGTGTCTGATCAACCTGGTTTCGGTTTCAGCCAGCGGTTCCGCCTTAGAACACTGGCGGGTGACGTCCCCCACCCGAAGCCCGGGCGAACGGATTGAGCCTCGCTCTCCCGACGCCTGGACTTCTACTAGGGGACAGACGCGCTCCAGCCGCGCGCAGTCGGTTGACGGATTGAGCCGCGCTCTCCGCCGCCCGACTGACCAGCGCTGGACAACCCCTGGCGCTGCCTGGGCCGGCGCGACCCTGCCGTTCCTCCCCCAGCGCCGCTCTGGCTCCTGCCGAGCCGCCTGACTGGGCCGCTCGGCCTACTCGTGTCCATTCCCCCGATCGCACTTCGCTGTCCACGCCGCTCGGCATCAGAGCGTGGACGGCCTGCGTCTCGATCCAGACCCAGATCCCAGCCAACAACCGTGCCAGCCCGACGACCTCGATGCCGCGTCTCGGGCGTCATTCGCCAACCCCAGCCAACAAGCCACCAACTCCGCTGATCCACCGCCACACCACACAGAGAGGAGACCATCAGCAATGAACGACACACACGAACAACACCACAGACCGGGGCGCGCTCACGGACCCAGCGCCGCTCGACTTGCCGACCGCCTGCCGCAGCGGGTCCGCTTCGAACGCGGCTGGTACTGGACCGCCGCGGTCTGCCACGGCTCGACCCAGGACCAGCTGAGCTTCCGCCAGCGGCCCGACGGCGAGGCGCTCGAGGTTCGCTGCCAATCAGCCGCCTGCTCGCGGGAACGGATCATTCGTCAACTGGAGGCGCTGAGCGGCGAATCGATCTGGTCGTCCGACGGCTCCGAACCTCGACAATCAGTGACCAACCGACCAGTGAAGCGCGTGCCGGGCGTCCGCTCCTGGCGTGCTCTTCTGACGCTGATCGTCGTCATCCTGCTGGCCGCGCCGCTGGCGCTGGGTTACGACATCCAGATCATCGCGCTCAACGCCTTGGGCTTCAGCTGGGCCGCCTGGCTCGTCCGCCAGTTCCTGAGCGCGCGTCGACAGGCGGTTGAGCGCAGCCGACGCCGGCGCTGAACTCCGCGAACCCATCCATCCAGAGCATCCAGGCCGCCTCAACGAGGCGGCCTGTTTCGTTCCCCACCGACTGCGCAGTCAGACACGCACAACGAATGGAGGTCCCAATGACTGCCACCCCGACCCTGACCAGGACCCGGCCGACGCTGGAGCAGCTGGTCGACCGACTGATTGCCGCCTTCCTGGCCGAGTCGCCAGCCAACCCGCCTGCTGCTTCACCGGCGCGAGTCATCCACGAGGCGCGCCAGCAGCGCCGCGCGGGCGAGCTCGAGTCGGCGCTGACCCTCTTCGCCCGACTGGAGCTGGCTCAGGCGAGCGAGTCCGAGCTGGGCTGGGCCAGCGCCGAGTTCCTCGCCCTGGCCCGACGGCGATTCGGGGCTGAGGCGCTGCTCTACCGACCTACTCGCGGTCGCGCCGCCGTGCTCACGCCCCACGCGGACTGCCCGGAGGGGCTGCTCGAGGTCCGCGCCGTGCTGGGGTTGCGCTGGCCCGTGGGCAAGCTGGTCTCGCGCCGCAGCCTGCGCGGGCTCAGAACCCTGCGCCGCGGCGACGGCTCATGAGCTCCGCCGCGACTGGCGCGATCGCCGAGCTCAAGCGTCGCTACCGCCTGGCTGACGCGGTCGAGGCGGCGGGCGTGCAGCAGCGCGGACGTGGACGCGTGCGACAAGGCCGCTGCCCCTTCCACGAGGAAGGGGCAGCGG